>NZ_JBNAGB010000012.1:0-154236 GCF_049800975.1 Sagittula sp. S175 | reverse complement strand
CGAACGAGGCGATCGGCAGCGTCACCGCAGACGGTGCGTATGATACCCGCAAATGCCACGACGCCATCGCTGACCGCGGTGCCCATGCCGTCATCCCACCCCGCAAAAACGCTAAGTCGTGGAAGGCCGTCACCGCGGGTGCGGTGGCCAGAAACGAGGCCCTGCGAACTTCGAAATACCTCGGCCGCGCTATCTGGCGAAACTGGAGCGGATACCACCGCCGAAGCCGCGTCGAGACCAAGATGCACTGCGTTAAACTGCTGGGGCAGCGCCTCATGGCGCGGGACTTCGACCGACAGGTCGCTGAGCTTCAGGTCCGTATCGCCGTTCTGAACGGCTACACCGCCCTTGGCATCCCTGTCACAGAAGTCGTGGGATAAATCCGTCCGGGGAAAGGGGAACTCCGCTCAGAGACGGTTTTGTGCAACAGAGTCGCCGGCATGGACCACGTCTTCAAGGGGAAGGTGAAGTCCTACCGAGCATTTGATTTCGTGGCGGCATGGTTCTTCAAAGCGTCGATCTATCTGCGAGGGCGCAATGTCTGTGCGGCTCTGGTGTCGACCAATTCAATCTGCCAAGGGGCATCCGCAGCAAACCTGTGGCCAGAAATCTTGACTGGCGGGGTGGAAATCGGGTTCGCGCACCGATCCTTCAAGTGGCGCAACAATGCATCGGCAAATGCAGCTGTCATTTGCGTCGTCGTCGGTGTGCGAAACAAGTCCAATGCCATCAAGCGCATATTTGATGAAGGTGTTTCTGAGGAAGCCGCGAACATCAATTCCTATCTGCTGAACGATCAAAACGTGTTCGTCTCTGGATCGAGCAAAGGGCTTTTCGGGCTTCCCGAGATGAACTTCGGTTGCATGCCATATGATGCGGGCAACCTGCTGCTGCTTCCGGACGAAAAAGAGAAGATGCTGGCAGAAGCACCCGAGGCTTCGCGGTTCATTCGGCGCTTCATGGGATCGCAAGAGGTGGTGAAAGGCATTGAGCGCCATTGCCTCTGGATCTCAGATCCTGACCTGGCAGATGCAATGGCCATCCCGCAAATTGCACGTCGCGTGGATGCGACCAAGGAAGCTCGCCTCAAGATGACAGACAAAGGCGGCGTCGAACTCGCAGAGCGGCCACATCAATTCCGCGAGCATGTGGCACCTCAACACCATGCCATCTTAGTTCCCAGCGTTACCTCCGAACGCCGCCCCTACCTGCCCGTGGAACGGGTTGGTGCCGATGTGATCGCTTCGAACCTGAACCAAGTACTCTACGATGCCCCTGAATGGTGCATCGCGCTGATCGCCTCACGCCTGCACCTTGTATGGATCGCCACGGTCTGCGGTAAACTGAAATCCGACTTCCGCTACTCCAACACCCTCGGTTGGAACACCTTCCCGGTGCCGAAATTCACCGAGGCGCAGCTGGCCGATCTCTCGACCTCCGCTCGCAAGATCCTCAAGTGTCGCTACAGCCACTACCCCAAGACCATCGCGGACCTCTACGACCCCGAAAAGATGCCCGACGACCTGCGCACCGTGCACCGCGAGAACGACGACCTGCTTGAAACCATGTACATCGGCCGCCCCTTCCGCAACGACACCGAACGACTGGAGAAGCTCTTCAAGCTCTACTCCGCCAAGGTGAAGGCGCAGAGCACGAAAGGCGGCAGCGCATGACCGATGACTACGTCCTTTTCCAGATGTGGGGGTCTCGCCGTCAGTCCCTGATCGACGGGCACCAGTTCTACGTCGAGCAGGCACGGAACCGCCTGCTGAATCAGTTCGGCAACATGGAGGCCGACGCAGATCAGGCGTCGAAGGATTGGCTGAAAAAAGCCAGCCGCGATTTCGACCCAGATCGGCACGATGAAGGCGTTATCTACGACGCCGCCGAACAGGCCGGGGTAGATTTCTACCAGTTGCTTAGCGATATGCGCGATCAAACCTATCTGAGCGTAGTCGCAGGCATGTACCACGGGTGGGACAAACAACTACGCTCTTGGTTGGCGGGCGAAGTCCATCATTGGTATTCTGGATCAGCGGCTTCCCAAAAAATCTGGTCCATCAACGCTGAGAAAATTGAAGACCTGCTGCAGAGTCAGGGGTGGGGCTTTAGCTCCAAGCCGTATCATCGATTGCTGGACGCCTGCCGGCTGATCGTTAACGTGTACAAGCATGGTGAAGGGGGTTCGTTTGAAGACTTGAAGATGCGGTATCCCGAGTACCTTCCGGGCACGAACCATGGTGTCACATCGAACTCTCCGGCGGCATCCTACCTGGACCACACAGACATGAAAGTCAGTGACGCGCAGTTGCAGTCGCTCTCTGATGCTATCGTCGCCTTCTGGAGAGATGTCCCTGAGAACACGCGCATCAAAGACATCCAGAAATTTCCTGGCTGGTTCGCCACGGCAGTTGCACAGGATCAAGCGAAAGTTCCGGGGGCCAAGTGCTTCCCATGAGCGACCCCCAAAAAACAAGCGAGGCGGCGCCCGAAGGCCCGCCTCATGATCTTGTCCACGGGAGGGGCCAGAAGCCTGCCGAAGCACCTAAAGGCAACCTCACCGCGTCTCACGAAAAGATAGATAGCGCCGATATCGCCATGGATCAAGTTCAAACTCTGACCGACCTGACAGTTCAGAAGCTGTTAACGGATTGCCTCAGCGACCGCAGACTTCAACGCTACGCTCCCGCAGCCGACGACTCGGGAGTCGCACGGGAGGATTTGTATCTATGGAACTGCGACATGTCAGAGTCCTTCCACTTTGCGCTACACATCGCCGAAGTGAGCTGCCGTAACAGCATTCACAGCGCTCTCACATATGGCGGACGAAGTTGGTTCGACGACCCGACCTTCCTCAAGATCCTTGCCCCGGCACGCCGGAAAGACTTAGAAAATGCGCTTGACGACGAGTCTTCCCAGCACGGCGCGGTGATGGATACACATCACTTGGTCTCCGCCCTATCCTTCGGATTTTGGGAACACCTTACGACAAAGCGATTCCAACGATACTTGTTTC
Source organism: Sagittula sp. S175 (assembly GCF_049800975.1). Taxonomy (NCBI): domain Bacteria; kingdom Pseudomonadati; phylum Pseudomonadota; class Alphaproteobacteria; order Rhodobacterales; family Roseobacteraceae; genus Sagittula; species Sagittula sp. S175. The sequence continues at coordinate 151,220 of NZ_JBNAGB010000012.1, read as the reverse complement.
CACGTGGTTTTCAGAAAAACTTCAAGTGCGCCCCCAAGAGTGCAAAGCTCGACGACCTCCATACATTGATCGAAAGCGTTCGGCGGTGGCGGAACCGCATTGCCCATCACAACGCGATCTTCGACAAGGGCCCCTCCGCAAAATACCAGGACACTCTGAAGTTGATCGCATGGTCCTCATCGGATCTGGAGACATGGGTGGCAAACCGTTGTCGGGTGAACCAGATCATCAATGCCCGCCCAAAGGGAGAATGACATGGTAGAAATGGTGAATGTGACCTTTGGGCACTCAAAATCGACAACCAACGCTCTGGGTCAGCGCGTCATGCAAGCCCGCGCCTACGACGCCCGCGCCGCGCAGTTCCTACTGCTAAAGGCGCCTCCTGCCGCCGGGAAAAGCCGCGCGCTGATGTTCATCGCCTTGGACAAGATGCGCCACCAGGGTCTGTGCAAGACCATCGTCTGCGTGCCCGAGACGTCCATCGGCGGATCGTTCCGCTCGACCGACCTGACCCGCTACGGGTTTGAGGCGGACTGGGAGGTCGAGGACAAGTGGAACCTCTGCCTGACCGGCGATGACGCCGAAAGCCAGAAGGTGAAGGCCTTCGAGGCCTTCATGGTGAACGACGCCAAGGTGCTGGTCTGCACCCACGCGACATTCCGCTTCGGGTTCGACTCCGTGGCTGCGAAGAAGGGCATCGAGACGTTCGATGACTGCTTCATCGCCATCGACGAATTCCACCATGTCTCTGCCTCGGACAACAACCGCCTCGGGGTGATCCTGCGCAGCCTGGTGACCCGTGCGGGCTGTCATGTCATGGCGATGACCGGCAGCTACTTCCGCGGCGACAGCGACCCGGTGCTGCGCCCAGAGGATGAGGACCAGTTCAACAAGGTCACCTACAGCTACTATGAGCAGCTTGAAGGCTACGAGTTCCTCAAGGCGCTGGGGATCAACTACGAGTTCTACAAGGGCAATTACACCAACGGTCTGGAGGGGGTTCTGGACCCCGACAAGAAGACCATCATCCACATCCCGCACCGTGGATCGTCGGAGGCCTTCGACGACAAGTACAACGAGGTCGGGCGGATCATGGATTTCCTCGGCGAGATCGAGGGACGTGACCCGGAGACCGGTTTCGACCTGGTGCGCCGCCCCGATGGCCGCGTGCTGAAGGTCGCGGATCTGGTGGATGACGGCCCCGGCCGGGACATCGTCAAGGCCGCGCTGTCGCGCGAGATCAAGGGACCGGATGGCAAGCGGGATGATGAGGCCGACCGCGCCAAGGTCGACATCATCATCGCGCTTGGCATGGCCAAGGAAGGCTTTGACTGGGTGTGGTGCGAACACGCGCTGACCATCGGCTACCGGTCGTCGCTGACGGAAATCGTGCAGATCATCGGCCGCGCCACCCGGGACGCCCCGGGCAAGCCACGCGCCCTGTTCACCAACCTGGTGGCCGAACCGGGCGTGGAGACGGGTCTGGTGACAGACGCCGTGAACGACATGCTGAAGGCCATCTCCGGCTCGCTGCTGATGGAGCAGGTGCTTGCGCCGAACTTCAAGTTCTACCGCCGCGAGGATGGCGACCTGCGTGACCCGGCCAAGGTGGATGAGGACGGCACCGTCACGATCGGCATCAAGGGACTGATCGAGCCCCCAACCGATCGCGCCCGCGACATCTGCGAGCAGGACATGCACGACTTGTTGGCCACGGCCTATCAGGAAATGGACCGTCGCGTCCTGTCCCCCGAAACTGCGCCGGAGGTGGCCACGCAGATGGTGCTCTCCGAGATCATCGAGAAGCGCTACGAGACCCTGGGGGATGAGGAAGCGGAATCCGTCCGCCAGCACCTCGCAGCCCACATGAACCTGATGACGCTGGCGCGCCGTGCCGAGCAGAAGGGCTTTGGCGAGAAGGAACAGGCCAGCTTCGACGCGGGCAAGGCGTCGAACGAGGGCGGTTCGGGATCCGGAGATGCATCCGATGAGGATGACGATGGTGCCAGCGCGCCCAACACATTGCTGCAGATGGTCAAGAAGTTCATCAATGTCCGCGACATCGATGTCGAGTTGATCGACAGCGTCAACACCTTCCGTGAACGGTTCGAGGTGGCGTCGAAGTCCCTGGACGCGGACCTTCTTGCGCATGTGCAGTCCGCGATGGTTGCCATCCGGGTCAGCATGACCGCAGACGAGGCGCGGACTCTGTGGCCCAAGATCAAGGCATTCCGGGCGATCGAGAAGCGCGAACCCAATCCACATTCGGCTGACCCACTTGAAAAGCGGATGGCCGAGGCCCTCGCCTGGCTCAAGGCCGAGAAAGCGAAGCGCATGCGCGAAGGGGCGCTCTGATGGTACGACCGACGCTTGATGAGATCTTTGCCGAAGACGACGAATTCGGCCTCCTCAACGTGAAGTCGCGCGCGGGTGGCGCTGGGGCGGCGCAAGACAGAGGCTTGCAGGCTTTGCGGTACGTTATGGCATTCCGGGACCAGCATGGTCGGCTGCCGGACCCTGACGCCTTCGACCACGACGAAATGCGGCTGGGGTCGATTTGGGAGAGTGTCCGGCAGGCACCGACCGAGCAGATGCGCGCCGAGGACCATATGGGCCTGCTGGAAGACCCGGAGCCACCTGCCCCCTGCTCATGGCGCGATGAACCGGAAGATAGCGATGTCCCGTCCAGCTTGGATGACATCTTCGATGACGATGACCTTGATGTCGACGCATCTCTGGTCACGCTGAAGCACAGTACGCCGTCCGCCGAGAGGCACCTTCCGGACCACCGCGCCGAGTTCGTTCCTTGCCGCGACTTCGATGCCTTCAAGGAACGGTTTGAAGCAGTACAACAAGCTTTGGAGGCCGGTGATCGCAAGGCTCTGCCCGTCAAGAAATGGGCGGTGATCGAACCAATTGAAGGGGACTTCTTCATCCGTAACGGCTTGCTGGCGATGATCGCCGAGAAGTCCGAGATGACGGCCCGTGGCGGTGCACGTGATCACCGCCTGCGCGTGATCTTCTCGAACGGGATGGAAAGCGATCCGCTGATGTCATCCTTCCGCAAGTCGCTGAACGATGACAAGACCGCTCGCATGGTCGAGAAGGTCGGGCTCGGGCCCTTGGATCCGGAATGGGAATCCGATCGGCTGGAACTGTCCGGCACAATCTATGTGGCCCGATCTCGATCAACTCAGCCAGAGATCCAGTCTCAGCGTATGATCCTGCACAAGATCGGAGTGACGTCTCAGGATGTTGCCCGTCGTGTCGCCGACGCCCGAAACGATCCAACCTTCCTGCTGGCCCCCGTCGAGATCGTTGCAACTTTCGACCTGACGAACCTTGCCCGCGCCAAGGTCGAGAACCTCCTGCATCGCTTCTTTGCCGACGCGCGTCCAGGTGAACTTTTTGTTTTGGACCGCTTTGGCAAGAAGGTGTTCCCGAAAGAGTGGTTCTTTGTTTTGCCGGAACATGTCGCCCGCGCTGCCAAGCTCATCGAGCAGGGCCGGCTGCATCAATACCGATATGATGTATCTTCCCAATCGATCGTACCCAAGACATGATGAGGACAAGTCGATTGGCGCGACGGTCAGGTTTGCTTAGTGCTCAAGACCTACGGATCCGGCACCAGTGACAACCTCCCTGCCATAAGCTGTCGCACGCAAGCGCAATCTGTTTGGCGGGTTAAATGGCGGGTACCCAACCGGTTTCGCCATTTTGCCCAATTTTTTCAAGGGTGTATGGCGGAGAGGAAGGGATTCGAACCCTCGAGACGGTTCCCCGCCTACACACTTTCCAGGCGTGCGCCTTCGACCACTCGGCCACCTCTCCGACGCCGCGTCTAGCAAAGCTCGCAGGGGGGGTGCAAGCAGATTTCCGGGTTATTTGTCAGATTGATGAACGGATCTGCGAAAAGCCGGTCTCCGGACGCGCCTGACCGTCATCGGACCCCTGAAAAGACAAGGCCCTTCGCACCGTTTCCTGTGCGAAGGGCCTGCATGTCAGCGATCCGCCAGTGTCAGCTCGAAACCTGTTCGCGCAGGATCGAAGCGGTCAGCGAGACCATCAGGTACGCCCCGGCGAAGATCAGGAAGGCGAGGATCGTGTTCTCGAATTTCCGCGGATAACTCGGGTCCTCCGACGCGACCGGCGACACCGAGATTGTCATGTAGCGCGCCTGGTTGTCCGCCTCGCTGCGCGCCGTTTCGAGCCGCTCCAGCGCCGATTGCAGCATCAGGTCGCGGGTCGCCAGATCAGCCTCCGCCAGCTTCAGCTGGATCGCCATCTCGGCCAGCGACTGCTCGCCCGAGGTGGCGGTGGTCATCTCGTTGTTGAGCGTCGTCAGCAGGTCCTCGAGACGGCGGATGTCGCCGCGCGTGCCGTCCACCTTGGCCTGGTTCGGGCGCGGGTTGTCCAGCAGGGCCTGCAGCTGCAACCGCTTTTCCTGAAGCTCCAGTTCGCGCGTGTTTATCTGCGCACGCAGCGCGCCGATCTTGGCCTCCGGGTCGACGATGTTGCCCTCCTGCTGCATCCGCACCAGCTTTTCCTGGGCGGCGCGGCGATCGGCGGTGGCCTTTTCAAGGTTCACCTCGGCGGCGACCACCGAATCCGAGCGCTTGCGCATGGTCAGGTTGTCCACGCGCTCCTCGGCATAGCCGATCAGCGCACGACTGAACTCGGCGGCCAGCTCCGGATCGGCGGCGGTCACCTCCATACGAATCACACCCTCGGTCGGGTCGAAACTGATCTGCGCGTTCTTCTTGTAGAGTTTGTACGCATCCTCGTTGGACGAATCCGGGTCGAGGCGCTGCAGCGGGTCGATGTTCTCCTGCGAAAAGTGGCTCACGAACCCCTTGTCCTCGTCGAGCCGCAGCATGACCTCCTTGGATTGCAGGTAGCTTTGCGTCGCGATGGCGTCCTGCGAGGTGTCGAACTGGGTGCCCTTCAGCAGGCTCGACACGCCGCTGGCGCCGTCGTTCTTGAGGATCAGGAACTCGGACTTGGTCGAATACATCGGCGTGGCGACAGCGTAGTAGTAGAACCCCATCACGAAAGTCGGCAGCAGCACAAAGACCGCGAGGCGCGCCATGAGAAGCACCAGCTTCTTGCGGCGGCGCGAGGCCAGTTCCTTCTGGATGCGACCGATCTCGATGGCCCGACGCTCCGCCGGGCTGATCGTCTCGGTCGACGGCAGTTGTTGCTTGGCCACCTGCACGGTTTGCGGCAGCTGGACTTTGCCCTCCTGCGGCTGTTCCGCGGCAGAGGGGCGCACGAGTTCCAACATGTTGGTGCGCTGAAACGGATCGATTCCGCGGGCGCGCAGCAGGCGCACGGCGTCGAAATCCGAGGTCGGCGCCAGACCGTGTTTCTGCGCGACGCGGCGCGCCATGCGCAGCTGGCGGCCCGTCAGGCCTTCCTGCTTGATGGCCTCCATGTCGGTCTCGCCCTTGACCTGTGCGGCGGACGACACCTCTCCCTCACGGGCTTGCGGCGCGGCCGGAGGGTGGCCCTGCGACGCTGCGGCCTGCGCAGAGGCGGGCTGTGTCGGTGCAGGCCTTTGCGGCGGCGCGGCCTGGGCAGTCTGACCTGCCGGAGCCTCGGGGCGCGGCGGATAGGGTTTTACGCTGGTCGTGGGACGCGGCGAGGCATCGCCTGCCGAAGGGGATGCCGCCGGGGCAGGGGGACGGGGTGCGGCAGCACCGGGCGCTGCCTGCGGCACCGAAGCACGGCGCACCATCGAAGCCTGAGGCGTCGCCGGCGGGCGTGCCCCCGTCGCCGAGGCAGGCGCAACAGGCCGCGGCGCCGCGGGCGGCACCCCGTTGGCCGGCGTCGGAGCCATCGTCCCGTCATCCATGCTGTCGCCAGTACCCGTGCGACGGATGCGGAATTTCTTAGCCTTGGGTTTCGTAGTCATACAACTGTTTCGCTTCTTCCAAGGTTTCGAACATATGCAACTGGCCGTCCATCAACACGGCGGCCTTTTTTGCGAACTTTTCAAGAATCTTCGGCTGGTGCGACACGATCACGATCGTCGTCGTCCGCAGCCGTTCGGCCAGCAGGTCGCCAGCCTTCTGGTTGAAATCGGCGTCGGTGGAATTCGGCATCCCCTCGTCGATGAGGTACATGTCGAAATCCAGCGCCAGCATCAGCGAGAAGGTGAACCGCGCCTTCATCCCCGAGGAATAGATCCCCACCGGCTGGTCGAAGTACTCCTTCAGGTCGCACAGCCATCGGCAGAAACTTTCGACGTAATCCGGGTCCAGCCCGTACATCTTGGCGATGAACCGCGCGTTTTCCCGGGCCGAGATCTTGGACACCACGCCACCCATGAAGCCCAGCGGAAACGAGATGCGACAGCCGCGCCGGATCTCGCCTTCGTCCGGCTTTTCCAGCCCCGCCATCATGCGGATCAGCGTCGTCTTGCCGGTGCCGTTCGGCGCGAGAATGCCAAGGCTTTCGCCCAGTTCGACACGAAAGGACGCCCGGTCAAGGATCACCTTGCGCTGGGTCCCGGTCCAGAAGGACTTCGATACCATGTCGAATTCGAGCATTCCCGCGTGGCTCCCGCGTTTTGCCTGTTATCCCCACTTGGGGTTTGGATTTTATTAAAAAAGGAATTGGGCCACATTATGACCCTGCGCGGAAACAATGACAACGAGGCCCGCGATCACCTCAACGTGCTGAAACAGTCCGCCGCAAGCGGGGCAGGGTCAACGCCTCGCGGCGCTTCAGCACCGGACGGGCGGTCGGGCCATAGGCCTCGGTGACGGGACGGTCGGCGAGCCTGGGGAACAGCGCAAGCACCGCCAAGCGGTCGGCGGGATGCAGACCGGACAGGCCGATAGGGCCGGGGTAAAAGCTTTCGGTCGCCACGCCATTGGCGCGGACAAGGTGATGATCTTGCAGCAGGATGTGGTGATAGCAGACACACCTGATCCCCCGCGCGACACGCAGGGGACCGCTCGCCTCGGCCAGATGTTTCGCACGCACCAGCCTTTGCGCGTCAGGCGGATCGCGGGAATTCAGCAGCAGGCAATGCTGCGGTGACACCAGCAGCGGACGCACAGCGCCCAGCACCCCCTCCGGCAGACGGACCGGGCGCATGTGCGGGTTCAGTGCCAAGTCGCGCGGGCCATAAGCGCGCCTTCCCGCCCACAGCACCGTCTGTGGTCCCGCATCCAGCGTCAGCACCAGATCGCCGGGCCTCAGCGCCTCCACCGGCCGCTCCCCGGAGGGCGTTGCCACCAGCGTTCCGCTGACAAGGCAGGCAGTGACGGTGTTGTTCTGGTCGAGGTTGATCTTGACATCATCGCCCGCCGGATCGGTGTCCAGCCCGCGCACCTGGATCGAGGTGATGTCGGGCAGGTTGCCCACGTCGTCCTGGATAGCGGTGAAATACCGGGTGGGCCCACCCCCCTGAGGCGTAGCGACGATCCATGCGATCTGCGACAGGCCCGAGTCGCCGTACAGTTCTGCCGTGCTGGCCCCGTTGTTGTAGGTGATCGTGACCCGGTCCGCGTAGTTGGTCGAGTTGGGCGTATATATGTCGATGTCGTAGGTGATGCCGTCGATGGTCAGCGTGCCGTTGTCCGCGTCCGTCGTGTCGTTGATCTCGATGATCTCGGTCGCGGTGTTGAGCCCGGACGTGTCCGTATAGGTCGCGTTGTCCACCAGCCCAAGGATATCCCCGCCGCCGCCCGCCGCCGTGGTGTAGGTGGTGTTGGCGCTGATGCCAGACAGCTCGATCAGGTCATAAAGGGGTGTGTTGCTGGCCCCCATGGCGGTCTCCGGTTTCCGACCCCCTTGGTGTGATTAACCCCTTCGCCCTCCATATGGCGCCGTCATGTCCAATCCGCGCCCTTTGCTTTCAATGCTGAACAAACGGAAACGGCCGCCGGGTTGCCCCGACGGCCGCCTGATCCGTTTTGCGCGGAATTACAGCTCTTGCTTCTGCACTCGCGTGACCTTGCCCACTACGATGGACACGATGGCGGCGGCAAAGCTGAACAGCGCCCCCATCTTGGCCGCGTCCTGCACGGGGCCCGGGTCGAACGCCACCGAGGCCACGAACAGCGACACGGTAAAGCCGATGGCGGCGACGCAGCCGATCACCACGAGGTCGATGATCCGCATCCCTTCGGGGATACCCAGCCTCAGCGGCACCGCCGCGATCCAGCCGAACAGGAAAATCCCCACCGGCTTGCCCACCAGAAGACCCGCCAGCACCAGCCAGGTCGCAGCGCCCATGGAAGAGAATTCGACCCCCGCGTTCAGCAGGCCAAAGAAGAACAGGATGATCTCCACCGGGTACTTAAGCGCGTGTTCCATGGCGTTCAGCAGATCGTGCAGGTGCTCCTCGGCGGCCGAGAAGATGCCAAAGGCGCGGTCCGCATGAGGGATCGCCGGCACGATCGGCAGCAGACCAAGTGCCGGGTGCAGACCCGATTTCATGAAGCCGTACCAGGAAATGCAGCCCGCAATCGCATAGGGCCAGAACGACAGCTTTTCGCGCACCCAGGTCGACTTGGGCCGCGCCTGGTCACCCGCGTCCATCTTGCGCGGCAGCGAGTTGAACAGCACGAACACCGCCACCGCCGCGCCCGCCGACAGCAGCAGCCAGATCGGCGCAAGGTCGCCCGACGGGTAGAAGATCGCAAGGATGATGAGCCCCGCCGCGTCGTCGGCAATCGCCAGCAGCAGCAGAAAGCGCACCGCCGGGTGGCCCGCGCCGAACACCAGCCGCCCGACCAAGTAGCTGAACGCGATGTCGGTTGCGGTCGGGATCGCCCAGCCATTGGCCACGGCACTGTAGGTCTCGGACCCCATCACCATGGCCAGGCCAAGGTAGACCGTGATCGGCCCAAGCATCCCGCCCAACGTTGCAAACAGCGGCGTCGCCGCCTTTTTCCCGCGCAGGGAGCCCTCTTCGAGGATCACCGCTTCCCAGACTTCCTTGGCCGCGATGGCAAAGAACAGCGCCATCAGCACGTCGTTCACGAGGTAATGCAGCGTCAGCGTGCGGTGCCCGTCATGCAGGTGCCCGATGGGCGCGTGATCCCAGATCACGAACTCGACAAAGTGATGGTAGGTGTTTGCCCAGTAATGCGGATCGCCCGCCACGGGCGCGATCACGTCAAGGTTCGCCCAGATCAGCGCCATCACGGCCCCGATGATGAGCAACAGCGAATAGCTCGTCAGAAAATTCCAGACGCGATACATAGGCACCCCTCTTGTCCCAAGCCCTGTCTTTATCGGCGTGAACAAGGCACCCCTCTCGGCCCGGCTCCGCCCACATTGACGCGGGATTAACGGATTGTCGCACTCGGGGCAACGCACGCCCGCGCCTCGGGGTATGTTTAACGCCAACATCCGGTGGCTTTTGCACAAATTGAAGAGGGTTGGAGAGGACCCGCCGTCTGCGATGGCCCTTTGCGCTGTGGGAGGTGACAGCAGGCCCGGCGGGTCCTCTCAGCGGTCATCTTGCGCCCCCGGACCCCGCCGCGCCTTGACCTTCATCAGACGCGGCTTGGACGACCTGGCGTCATGGGGTCACGCAAGCACGCCCCATGTCAGGCCCGCCAGCACCGAACCCGCCAGTGCGATCCCGAGGTAGGCGGCAAACACGCGCGGCTTCACCAGCGCCCAAACGGCAATCGCCGCCGGAATGCAGCTGACGCCGCCCGCCAGCACGAAACTCATCGCGGCACCGGGGGCCATGCCCATCTGCATCAGCTGGTCCACCAGCGGCACGGCGGCGTAGCCGTTCAGATAGGCAGGCATGCCCACCAGCGCGCCCAGCACGACTGGCATCACGCCCGTCCCACCCAGCACGCCCGCGACCGTCTCGGCAGGGATGTAGCGGATCATCACCGCCTCGATGATGTAGGCCAGCGTCAGCCATTTCAGCAGGAACAGTGCATTCTCAAGCGCCGCCGACCTGAAGGCCTCGCGCCGCGCGCCCTCCTGCCAGAACCGCCACAATGGCTTGCCCTGAAAGGGTTTCTTCACGCCGCAGCAGCCGCCGACCTTGGGCTGTACCCGCAGCGGATCGGCAAAGACCGGGGACCGCTTCGTCACCATGACGACGGCGCCTCCCAGCAGGCCGATGCCCACCGCCGATGCAGCCTTGGCCATGGCGAATTCCACGCCCAGCACCCCCGCCGTGATGCTGAACATCGCCGGATCCATCAGTGGCGAGGCCAGCCAGAAGGCCATCACCGCGCTCAGCGGCGCGCCCACCGCCAGAAGGGCCGCGATGAACGGGATGACGTCGCAGCTACAGAACGGCGACAGCCCGCCAAGGGCCGCGGCAAAAACGATCATCCGCGCCTCCCGGCCGACAAAGGCCTTGGCCAGCAGCGTTTCCGCCCCGGTGGCTTTCAGGTAAGCCACTGCAAGGACAGCGAATATGATGAACGGCGCGGTGCCCGCCAGCGCCCTGGCGGCAAAGATCACCGTGGCGGGAAACGCGGTCCGGTCCAGCACGGCGACCGCCAGCAGGATCAGCGCGCTGGTGACCCATGCCTTTGACAAGCCGCCGAATCGCGGACCATGAGAATGCGTGTGAACCTCAGCCATGATCATGCCCTTCCGTACCGCAATCGGCACAACAATTCGTTAGCAGATAATCGGACAACTGCCGCACCACCGTGTAATCAGCGGCGCAGATCGTCGCGCGCCCCTGCCGCTCCTGCCGCACCAGCCCGGCGGCGGCGAGGATCTTCAGGTGATGTGTCAGGGTCGAGCCGGTGATGCCGCAACGCGCGCCCAACACGCCGATCGTCAACCCGCCACCGCCCGCGCGCACCAGCGCCTGCATGACGGCCAGACGTTGTTCCGACCCCAGGGCGGCAAAGGTCGAGGCGGCGGTTTCCGGGATCAGCGGGGCGGGAGTGTCATTCATTTTCATGATTCTAGAAATGTAGAAATACAGCGAGTCGTGCAAGCATTTATTTCGAGAAGTTTCGAAATGATCTGCCGTATCCGTGCCGGGTTAACGAAAAAGATTCCTGCGCAACGGGGCGGGACCCCTCAGCCTGAGTCGCGCGTTAAGGAAGGTTTCCAACCGGCCGCGAATCGCGCTCAAAACGGCCGGTTCACCCCTTACGGCGAGGTAAGGTCGGTTAAGATCCGCTACCCGACTTGCGTCTCCTGGTCTTTGCGCCACAACCCCTGCCACCGCACGCTCCGTTACCCTACCGCGCGCGGCGCGAACCCGTTTCGGCTGGGTTAATGGTCTTGTGCCTTTGCACGGCGGCCCCCATCTTGCAGGCATGCCCGCGCAACTTCCCACCCTGCTTGAAGAAATCCGCGCCTGTACCCTCTGCGCGCAACGCTTTGCCGCGACCGAGACAGCCCACGCGCCCCGTCCGGTGGTACGTGCGCACGCAACGGCGCGGTTGCTGATCGCCGGGCAGGCTCCCGGCGCGCGGGTGCACCAGTCAGGCAAGCCCTTCACCGACCCGTCCGGTGACCGCCTGCGCGCGTGGCTGGGGCTGGAAGCGGCTGAATTTTATGACGAAACCCGTGTCGCGATCCTGCCAATGGGCTTTTGCTTTCCCGGGTACAAAGGCGGCGCGGACCTGCCGCCGCCCGCGCTGTGCGCCCGCACGTGGCGCGCGGCCCTGATGCAGGAATTGCCGAATATCGCGCTTGTCCTGCCCATCGGCGGCCTCGCCCAACGCTGGCATCTTGGTGTAAAAACCAATGTAACCCAAACGGTTAGCCAATGGCGCGACCACATGCCCGACGCGATCCCCTTGCCTCATCCGTCGTGGCGCAATACGGCATGGCTGAAACGCAACCCGTGGTTCGAAGCCGACCTTCTGCCGGTGCTCAGGACCCGCGTCAGGGATATTCTCGATGGCTGAAACCCAATTGGATCAAGCGCTTGCCGCCATGGAGGCCGCCCCCGAGGACACCACCGCGCGCCTTACCTTCTACGACCGCCTCGCAACATCCGAACTGTTCCTGATGCTCGACCAGGAGCCGCAGGGCGACACGATCTCTCCAGAAGTCTTCGACGTCGCTGACGCGCAATTCGTTCTGGTTTTCGACCGCGAGGACCGCCTGTCGGATTTCGCCGCAAGACCAGTGCCTTACGTCGCCATGTCGGGCCGCGCTCTGGCCGGGATGCTGGCCGGGCAGGGCATCGGCATCGCGCTCAACGCAGGCACTGGCGCGGAAACCCTGCTGCCGCCAGAGGCGCTGCTCTGGCTCGCTGACACCTTGTCTCAGGCACCGCAAACCGACGAAGCCCGCGTCGAAAAACTCCGCGCACCCAAGGGCTTGCCGCAACAGGTCCTGACTGCGCTCGACGCGAAACTGGCCAGCGCCATGGGGCTGGCAAAAACCGCATGGCTGGCCGAAGCCGTCTACGAGGGCGGCGGCACCAGCCACATCCTCGGGATCATCGGTGCGCCCGAGGGGGCAGAACCGGCGCTGGCCGGCGCAGTGCAGGAAGGCCTTGTTTTCTCGGGACTTGAGGCCGGGGCGCTGGATGTCACCTTCCTCAAGGCCAGCGACCCGCTGACCGCCGAACTGGCACGCGTCGGCCTGCGTTTCGACCTGACCGAACCGCCCGAGCCTCAGGTTCAGGTGGAGCGGCCCGCGCCCGGATCGGACCCGGACAAGCCGCCGATTCTGCGCTGACCGGCGCGGTAAGGGACTCTTAACGCGCTTCTGCCAAAGTCATCCCGGACAGGCCGCGCCCGTGTCGATCCAGGCGCGTGTGAGTTGCCCCAAGGTCTCCTGCGATCCCGGCGCGGGGGTCCGTCCCTCTCCCGGCTGCCAGCCCCAGCCGACAAGGCCGTCCTCAGCCATGTGCTCGTGGATCGCGTCCAGCCCACGCCCGCCATTCCGGGCGGGATCTTTCAGTTGCGCGCAGATTTCCCCCAGCGATAGCCCCTGCCACCCCATCGACACAGGCGCGAGATGCCATGGTTCATGTCCAGGCAGGCTGCCGGGATAGCTGGTAAAGGCTTGATTTTCCTCACCATGACAGGCGGTGCAATGTAACCCCGCCGGGCCGTCATCGTTGTCACCCCGCGTGATCGGCGGCATATGCGGGGTCATCTCGTCTCCCTGCGTCGGGCTGTCTCCGACCGGATGGCAGTTCAGGCAGCGCGGGTGGGTCAGGACCTTTCCCATTTCCTCGAACAGGGCGACGGACCGTGCCGCATCATCCTCGATATGTGCAAAGCTTTCAGGCGGTTGCAGGTCCTGCGCCGCAAGGGGCGAGGCGACGATCAAGGCAAAGACGGCGGTGCGCATGGGGATCCTCTCAACTGGCTCACCCGCACAACGCACCCGGATGCAAAGGGTTCAGACCAGCGTCTCGCGCAGCGTCGGCAGGGTGTCGCCGGGGGTGGGCGTGGCCTCCCACACCGCACGGGCTATGGCCCGCGACAGGCACAGGCTGGCGGCATGGCCCAGCATTGCGAGCGCCAGCGGATCGACTTCGCGTGCGTCGGTCGAAGCGGCGAACACCAGGTCCCCATCCATCGGCGTATGCGCCGGCAGGATCGCCCGCGCCATGCCGTCATGCGCCGCCACCGCCAGCCGATGACACTGCGCCTTGTCCAGCCGCGCATCGGTGGCGACCACGGCAATCGTCGTGTTCCCCTGCTGCGCCATGGTCTGCGCCTTCAGGCTGGGGCGCAGGGCGATCGAGGGCGTGGGGTCCACGCCCAAGCCCCCGTATTCATTGCCCACTTCGAAGGCCCCGGCGTGGAAATGCCGCCCCGAACCGGTCACCACGCAGCCCATCGGATTGACCGCTACCAGCGCACCCACGCTCACGCCCTCCATCACCAGCGAGGCCGACCCGAGGCCTCCCTTGTACCGCGCCGTCTGCGCGCCGGTGCCCGCGCCCACGGACCCGAGGTCGAACCGCTCCGCTGCCGCCTGCAAGGCCGCGCGGCCCAAGGCGGGGTAGGGGTTCTCGCCCCACTCCTTGTCGCCACCGTTCAGCAGGTCAAAGAGGATCGCCGCAGGCACGATTGGCACTCGCGCCGAGAACACCGGGAACCCGCGCCCCTGCGCGTGAAGTGCATCCATCACCCCCTGCGCCGCCGCAAGGCCAAAGGCGCTGCCACCCGACAGCACCAGCGCATCGACGCCCGGCGCGCTCTTGTCCGGGGCCAGAAGGTCGGTCTCGCGCGTGCCGGGGGCGCCGCCATGCACGGCCACCGAGGCGGTGAACGGCGCATCCGCAGTCAGTACCGTCACGCCGGATTTCAGGACGTCATCCCGCGCGTTGCCGACCCGCAGGCCGGGCACGTCGGTTATCAGGTTCAGCGGTCCCGGGATCATTTCACGCCCTCAGATGCAGCGCCCGCCGTCCACTTCCATGCAGACGCCGGTGATCATGCTGGCCTCGTCCGAGCACATGTAAAGCGCGGCGTTGGCAAGGTCCTCGGGTGTCGAAAACCGCCCCAAGGGGATGGTGGACAAGAACTTTGCCCGCATCTCGGGCGTGTCTTCGCCAAGGAAGGAAGGCAGCAGCGGCGTGTCGCCCGCCACCGGGTTCAGCGCATTGACGCGGATGCCGAAGGGGGCCAACTCCACCGCCATGGCCTTGGTCGCCGTATTCATCCAGCCCTTCGACGCGTTGTACCAGTTCAGACGCGGGCGCGGAGACACCCCGGCAGTAGAGGCGATATTGAGGATCACGCCCGACCCGCGCGCCTTGAATTTTGGCACGATGGCGCGGGCGGTGAGGTAGACGGACTTGCAGTTCACCGCGAACACCCGGTCGAACATCTCCTCGGCCACCTCCTCCATGGGGGTTGGCAGGTGGGTGATGCCGGCGTTGTTCACCAAGATGTCGGGCACGCCTAGTTCGGCCTGCACCCATTCCAGCATCGCTGCGACACTGGCCCCGTTGGAAACGTCCACATGGGCTGGCGTGCCGCCGATCTCCGCTGCCACCCGCTCGGCGGCTTCCTTGTTGATGTCGGCCACCAGCACCCGCGCGCCTTCGCGGGCAAAGCGGCTGGCGATCCCCTCGCCAAAGCCCGATCCGGCCCCGGTGACCACGGCGATCTTGTCCTTCAAACGCATGATGCCCCCCTCAATACGTCGCACGCCCACCGGACTGGTCGAACACCGCCCCGGTCGAGAAACTGGATTCCGCCGAGCACAGCCAGCAGGCCATGGCGGCGATCTCGTCCACGGTGCCGAATCGGCCCATGGGGATCTTGGACTTCATGAAAGCGGTGAACTCCGGCGTCATCTGCTCGAAGATCGGCGTCTCCACGGCGGCGGGCGCGATGGCGTTCACCGTAATCTGTGTCTGCGCCAGCTCCTTACCCAGCGATTTCGTCAGGCCGATCACGGCGGCCTTCGACGTGGAGTAGGCCGAGGCGTTGGGATTGCCTTCCTTCCCGGCTATCGAGGCCATGTTGACAATACGCCCCACCTTGGTCGGGTCCATCAGTCGTGCGGCGGCCTGGTTGCAGTAGAACAGCCCGTGCAGGTTGAGCGTCATCACCGCATGCCATGCCTCATGCGGGTAATCGACCACCTTCACGTTCGGCCCGGTGATCCCGGCGGAGCAGATCAGCGTGTCGAACCCGCCCATCTGCGCCATGTCCTCCTGCATTCCCGCTGCCACGGCGACGGCGTCGGTGACGTCGACCTGCCGCGTCCTCAGGCGGCTGTCCGTGACGGCGGTCAGGTTGCCCAGCGAAATGTCCCACAGGGTCACCGTGGCGCCCTCGTCCGCAAGACGCATGGCAATGGCCAGCCCGATCCCCGAGGCGCCGCCCGTGACGATGGCATGGCGGTTGTCGAAACGCATGTGAAGCTCCTCCCTTTGGGCTGGATCATGGCGAGTGCAACGGTCGCGGTCCAGCCCCGTTGATTGCGCTATCGGGCGAGGAAGTCCCGCAGGGCGCGGGCGGTGGCTTCGGGAGACTGATCGACAAAGAAATGCCCGCCGGGGATGGCCTGCGACCTCATGTCCGCCAGCCGGTCGGCCCAGGTGGCGGGCACGTCGTAGGCGCGTGCCATGGCTCCGTCAGCGCCGTACAGCACCAGCGACGGGCAGTCCACGCGGCGGTCAAGGTCGGCGGCATCCAATGCGAAATCCACGTCGATGGCGGCGCGGTAATCGTCGCACATGGCACGACGGCAGTCCGGGTCGCGCCACGCCCTGCGGTAGGCGTCGAGCTGCGGAAAATCCGACAGCTGTGCGCCGCCCCAGCCCAGCAGGCAGCTTTCGTAATAGCCGTCGGGATCGGCAGAGATCATGTCTTCGGGGAAAGGATGTGGCTGGCTGAGGAAGAACCAATGGTAATAGGCGCGCGCCACCGGAGTGGTCAGCTGGTCCAGCAGCAGGTGCGTCGGCACGATGTCCATGAGGCTCAGGGTTTGCACGACCTCGGGCGCGTCCAACGCCAGCCGATGCGCGGTGCGCGCGCCGCGGTCATGGCCGACAAGGTGGAACCGTGCGTGGCCGAGGTGCCGCATCAGCGCGACCATATCCGCCGCCATCGCGCGAAAGCTGTAGTTTTCCATCCCCTCCGGCTTGCCGCTTGCCCCGTAGCCGCGCAGGTCAGCGGCCACGACGGTAAAGCGTTCTGCCAGCCGGGGCGCGACTTCGGCCCACATGGCGCGGGTCTGCGGGAAGCCGTGCAGCAGCAGAACGGGCGGGCCGCTGCCTCCGGTCTCGAAGGCGATGTCGATGTTCTCCAGCCGTGTTGTATCCGCGACGAAACCGGCGATGTCGTTGTGCATGTTGAAACTCCCTTGACCCAGCATGGCATCGCGCTGTGGGGAGGTCACGTTTACTTTTCCTCGGTCCTGGCCGGCAAGTCCGTGGCCTGCATTCCTTGCCCGGTGGTGATGGATGGGGCCTAAGTCACCTACAGGGGGAAAGGTTCTGGACGACATTGAAAGAGCGGAAATGAAACCTTCCCGTCGGAGGCCTGTCTCGAAATGAAAACGCGGCAGGGGGCGACGCGGTCTGGCAAGAGTGATATGATCGGGGCGGCGGGGCAAAGGGTGCCAAAACGCAGCGTTTTCCCCCTCGCAGGTTCCTTAAGTGGTTCCCAAATGTTATGTAGCGCTGCGGCGCGGCGTGTGATAGGACCGCGCAACAATGTGACGGAAGGCGTGGCGTTCGCGATATATCGTGACCCGGAAGGGGCCGTCGTTCTGGAAGGAGGAGCTGACCATGAGCACCACTGGACACATCCGGGCCAAGACGCCCGAGGACATTCGCAATGCAAAGGGCGGTGCGCCGCTGGTAAGCCTGACGGCCTACACGACGCCCATGGCCGAGATGATGGATGACCACGTGGACTTCGTTCTGGTGGGTGATTCCGTCGGCATGGTGCTGCACGGGCTCGACTCGACCCTTGGCGTGACGATGGAGATGATGATTCTCCACGGTCAGGCGGTGCGTCGCGGCCTGAAGAAGGCGATGATGGTCGTCGACATGCCGTTCGGCTCCTACGAGGAGTCGAAAGAGCAGGCCTTCCGCAACGCCGCGCGGCTGATGCGCGAGACCGGCGCCCCGGCGGTGAAGCTGGAAGGCGGGGTCGAGATGAAGGAAACCATCGATTTCCTGACCAACCGGGGTGTTCCGGTCATGGCCCATATCGGTCTGACGCCGCAGTCGATCAACACTCTGGGTGGCTACAAGGTACAGGGCCGTGGTGCCGCAGCGGGCAAGCTGCTGGCCGACGCGCGTGCTGTCGAGGAGGCAGGAGCCTTCTCCGTCGTGCTGGAAAAGATCCCCGCACGGCTGGCGGATGCTGTCACCGCGCAGGTGAAGATTCCGACCATCGGAATCGGTGCCTCGGCGGGCTGCGACGGGCAGATCCTGGTGGTGGACGACATGCTGGGCCTCTTCACGGCGTTCAAGCCGAAGTTCGTGAAGCGCTACGGCACCTTGGGCGAGGACGGCCGCGCTGCCATCGCCGAATACGCCGAAGACGTCCGCGCGCGGAAATTCCCGGCGCCGGAGCATATGTTCTCGGACGTGGAACCCGCTGCGTGACGAAACCCATGATCGAACGGACCCGCGACGCACTGCGCGCGCGGGTCGCCCACTGGCGCGCCGAGGATGAGACCGTCGGCGTCGTCCCCACCATGGGCGCGCTGCATGACGGGCATTTGTCGCTGGTCGAACGGGCCAAGGCGGAATGCGACCGGGTGATCGTGACGCTCTTCGTCAATCCGACGCAGTTCAACAACCCCGACGATCTGGACAAATACCCACGCACCGAGGAGAGCGACCGCGAGAAACTCGCGCCCTACGATGTGGACGTGCTTTACGCACCGACTGTCGACCAGATGTATCCGACCGGCTTTGCCACTAGGGTGTCGGTCGATGGGCTGACGGACGTGCTGTGCGGCGCGCATCGGCCCGGCCATTTCGATGGTGTGGCCACGATCGTGACCAAGCTGTTCACCCAGACCGGCGCGGATCGAGCCTATTTCGGCGAGAAGGATTATCAGCAATTGCAGGTCGTCCGCCGCATGGCGACCGACCTCGACCTGCCGATCCACGTCATCGGATGCGAGACCGTGCGCGACCCCGACGGACTGGCCATGTCCTCGCGCAACCTGCGGCTTTCGGCAGAGGCGCGGGCCGTGGCTCCGGCGTTGAACCGCGAGATGCGCGCCATGGCCCGGAAGTTGCATGCGGGACGGCTTGCCTCTGATCTGCGCGCCGAAGCGACCGAGCGACTGCTGGCCGAAGGCTTCGAGAAGGTCGACTACCTCGAACTGCGCGGCGCCGAGGATCTAGAGTTGCATGACCGCTTAATCGGGCCGGGTCGGCTGTTCGCCGCGGCATGGCTCGATGATGTACGGCTGATCGACAATATCGCAGTCTAAGCGCGGTCGTGCAGTCCTCGGGGGCCGCGCCGACGGCCCTCTGGGCGGTTCAGCTGACCGAGGACTTCTTTTGCACGTCGTGATGCCCGTGGAGAATACCCAACCGCTCGCCACGGGTCATGCCCGTTCGTGGAGACCATTTCAGATCTTGACCGTGTCGGTGGGTTGGCACGCTCAGTTCCAGCGTCTCGCGCTCGGAGCTTCCGTTCGGCGGGCAGGCGGGCAGGCCAGCATGTTCAATGTCCCAGCCGTTGGACACGGCTTGCGTCAGGGAGTCGTCCTGCGAAGACAGGTCCGCAAGCCGGGGGAACTCCGGACGCGTGGCGCATTCCAGGTAGCGCGTGAGCAAGCCGATATAGTCCGACAGTTCGTCACGGCGCGCGCGCATCGTCTTGACCCGCGCAGCCAGCAGCTTTGCCTGCGGGTCGTTCAATCCATGTTCGAGAATATGGTCAAAGACCTCCAGCGCGGGCAGCAGAAGTTCATGCAGGACGGGTGCGGTGACGTCGCTCAGGCTATTGTCCGCGACGGTTTCGCCACCGAAGGGAGGGGTGAAAACAGCAGATATGTCGCCGAGGGTACGGACGATCCTGACACTGGCCGAGGCAGACCCGTCTGCTGCCACATGGGTCAGAACCCGCAAACCATGCATGACCAGATTGGGAATCTGCAGCTGAAAATCCGTGTGACTGAACACGGCAGAATCTTCGACGTGGGCAAGATGTTCGTGGATGATCTGGCAGACATCAGGATGAAGTGCTTCGTGAATCGGGGTGGGCGCGTCCAGCATCATACGGGTCGAATGCTTCGGGAATCGGGCCCTGGCATTGGCAAGAAACCAAGTGGAAAACGGTTCGGCGCGTGTGAGCCAGATCTCCAAAGTACCGCTATCGCAAAGAGAATCTCTATTCATGGTTGCGCCGGCTCCCTTGGAATCGTTAATTTGGACTTGCGATCGGAGCTGCAGGCAGACTCGATCTGTTAAGCATGTGTAAACCAGATTGGTGAATAAGAGCTTAACGCTTGGGAAAGTGACGGCGGCGCCAGAAGGGCCTTGGGGATGAGTGAGTCGGATACTGTTCTGACAGTCGTGGGGATTGCCGCGTCTGCGGGAGGGCTCGAGGCCATGTCGCTGCTTGCGCAGCATCTGCCCTTGGACCTGAATTGTGCCTATATCCTTGCGCAGCACATGTCCCCGCACCACGCCAGCGTGATGCCCACCCTGATTTCGCGCGAAACGCGGCTAAAGGTGAAAGCCGTGCAGGAAAGCATGCAGCTGGAACCGAACACCATTTACGTGCCCGTCCCGAAATCCGACCTTGTCG
The DNA here is from genome assembly GCF_049800975.1 of Sagittula sp. S175. Taxonomy (NCBI): domain Bacteria; kingdom Pseudomonadati; phylum Pseudomonadota; class Alphaproteobacteria; order Rhodobacterales; family Roseobacteraceae; genus Sagittula; species Sagittula sp. S175. Next base: position 131,046 of record NZ_JBNAGB010000012.1, on the reverse strand, counting down.
TCGAGGATGGTCAGGTCCAGTTGCGCGAACCTTCCGGTCAGCCAGCCGAGCCCAAACCCTCGGCTGACCGGCTGTTCCGGTCTATTGCCGAAAAATATGGGGAACATAGCGTCGGGATCGTGCTGTCCGGAACCGGCAGTGATGGCAGCTATGGCGTGCAAGCCATCCGCGAGGCTGGTGGAATCACCATCGCGCAGGACAGTGCGTCGGCGAAATATGACACCATGCCGTCTTCGGCGGTGGAATCCGGTGCCGTTGATCTGATCCTTTCACCACGTCAGATCGGCGAACAGCTTCGGACCATCCTGGAGCGGCCACGCGATTTTTCGGAACTCCAGACGCTCATCGACCAGCCGACCGAATACGATGACCTGTTCCACTTGCTGCAGGCCCGCAGCCGGGTGAACTTTCGCCACTATAAGGAAACCACGGTCAGCCGCCGCATCCAGCGCCGCATGATCGCCATCGGCTTTGAAGACTACGCGCAATATGTCGAGTACTGTCGCAACAACCTCGAGGAACTCGATGCCCTGTTCCGAGATTTGCTGATCTCGGTCACCCGGTTCTTTCGTGATCCCGATCAATTCGATGCCCTTCAGACGGAGATGGCAAGCTATCTGAGCGAGGCGCGCGGTCGGCCGATCCGGGTCTGGGTGCCGGGGTGCGCGTCGGGCGAGGAAGCGTATTCCATTGCGTTCATTATCTGCGAGCTGCTGGGCCTGACCGGCAAGGACAGCGATGTCTCGGTGCAGATCTTTGCCACTGACCTGGATACCGCGGCCCTGGCGCGCGGGCGGGCGGGAGTTTACCCCTCTGCCGCGGCGGCCGGTATCCCGGACACCATGCTGCGCAAGTATTTCACGCTGACGGACAACCTGCTGCGCGTGAAACCCGAGGTGCGCAAGATGGTGCTGTTCTCGCAGCACAACGTGTTTCAGGACCCGCCGTTTTCTGAAATCGACCTGGTGAGTTTCCGTAACACGCTGATCTACTTTGAATCCTCGCTGCAGGAAAAGGTAATGTCGCGCGTGCTTTATGCGCTGCGCCCCGGCGGGTTGCTGTTCCTCGGGAACTCTGAAAATGTCGGAGAACTGGAACCCTATTTCCAGCAGGTCGCTGAACGGACTCGCCTGTTCCGCAAGCGGTCGTCGGCCAGTTTCGATCAGAAGGCCTTGGTCCGTTTCGGCATTCCGCCACGTCGGCAATCCAGGGCCAAGACCATTCCGTCAGCTCTGGACGAGGATGCTTCGGATCGTGACAACATGTTCGAGGTGCTGGCAGCCTCGGTCGCGCCGGTCGGATTTCTCGTGAACGAGCAGAAGGACCTCGTGCGGATCTTAGGCGACATTAGTGATTTCACCAAGGTCACCGATGCGGTGCGCGGCCGCCTGACCACCAACACGCTGAAGCAGGAACTGGCGTCGGAGGCGGCAAGCCTGATCCCGCTTTGCCTGAAATACAACAAGGCGCGGGACGGGTTGTGGCGCAAGATGCTGGGGCATGGCTTCAACCGCGTGCGCCTGCGCGGCTACCCGATCTCCATGCCGAACGAGAAAAAGACCCGTTACGTACTGGTGTCGATCGAGACGCAACTGGTCGAAAACGCCACCGGCACCCTCGAAGCCCGCAGCGGCGACGAGCAGGATTCGAACTACCTGACCTACGTCGAGAATGAACTGGCCGATGCCCGCGAGGCCTTGCAGATCACCATGGAGGAACTGCAGACCTCGAACGAGGAATTGCAATCGACCAACGAGGAGCTTCAGTCCACCAACGAGGAGCTTCAGTCCACGAACGAAGAACTGGAAACCTCGAACGAGGAATTGCAGTCCACGAACGAGGAACTGATCACCGTCAACGAGGAACTGCTCATCAACACCGACGAGCTGAACAAGCTGGTGGTCGAGCAGAGTGCCATCCTCGAAGCGTTGCCATTGCCCTTGCTGGTGCTCGACCAGATGCTGAACGTAAAGAGCGCCTCGAAGACGGCGATAAAGGTGTTCAACCTGTCGGAGCGTGGCGCCAGCCTGGGTCATATCAGTCAGGTGGCCCTGCCCAACGACGCCTTTCCCAAGCTCGTGGATGTCTGCAGCAAGGCGCTGACCCGTCGCGAACAGGACGTGCTGCATTTCGAAAGCAACGGGCGGCGGCAGTCGCTGCACATCGCGCCGTACTTCATTCAGGAAAATGATCTGGTCGGTCTGACCGTGATTCTCGAGCCACGGTCAGAAGAAGACTGAGTTGCCAAGGGGGTGTCGATCAGGTCGGATCGACGACCCCCATCGCAATGGCGCGCAGCGCGGTGATCGACGGGATAAAGAAGTAGTCCCCGCCCCGGCATTCGACCACCGTGTCGAGCCTGCTCATCGTGTAGGGGCACGTACCGGACGCCGGGTCAGCGGGAATGGCCATCCGCTTGTGGTGTTCGTGGTTTCCCAGAAGGGGGCAAGTGTCATTGCCCTGATGGAAATCCAGCCCGTACTGGATCCATTGTTGCTGGATGAATTCGAACTGCCGGAACAATGAGGCGCAGAGGATCATCATCGTGACGCCCTGTTCGGTCTCGTCGGTCTGCTGGTCGGCGGGCAGCGTGCCATAGGGCAGGCCGCGGCGCATGATCCGCCGGCGCTTGTTCAGGGCGGTTGTGGCCTCGGGGTTGTCAGCCTTGGCGTCGGTGGCGTTCAGCGGGTCGAGGTAATCACGGGTATTTACGCGGCGCATGTGTGCGCCGAGCGGCGTCTTGTAGCCTTGCATGTCATTGGCGTAACGAAAATTCGCGGCCTCGGGCTTGTCGAGGTAGGCGATCTGCGCGGCAAAGCGAGCCATGGCGGTGTCGGCTTCAAAGCCTTCGGCCTTGCGCATGTCCATCCACTTGGCGTGCGTCGGCGCGGCGGCCAACGGGATGCCATCGGGCCAGCGTCCGACCATCTTCGCGCGCAGGGTGACGTCTGCCTCCTCCTGCGAAATCCCCTGCACGCGGGCATAGCGTGCGGCCTCGTCGCTCACTGTCCGCCGAAAGGTGGCCACGTTCTCGTGCAGCTTGCGATAGGCCATGAAGCTGCCGTTGCGCATGAACTCCGGCGGGTGGGCGCTGGGCGGCAGTTCCTGGGCTTCGTCCGGGTGGCCGAGGATGAACTCGCCGGGGTTCAGTGGCTGCCAGCCGCCGTTGTCCTTTGATCCCATGCGTTTGCCGCGCCCGACGACGCGCTCGCGCTCTTCCTTCGCGGGCAGTTGCCCGGCAAAGACCGGATCGCCAATCCCGTCGGTAAAGCCGAAGTGCTCGCGCGGGGTCGGCAGCCAAAGACCGTCAATCTGGTCGAACACGGCCTGAGCATCGTGCCATGGGTCCGTCCCGCTGGCGCCGTTTCCTTCGATCAGTCGCACGCCCCCGTTGCTGTCACAAAGGTCGCGCAGGGTCTGTGTCATGCGCGCCAGGTCGTCGACAGGCTCGACGACTTTCAACAGAGGATCTTTTGGATTCAAGTCCTTATGAGAATTGTCAGCTGACAATTTCCGCTGAGCGTTCAGGGAAATCCAGACGTGTACATCGTGGTCGTTGTCGATGCAGCGGTTGTCCTGCCAGATCTGGTCCCAGTGCTTGTCCCATTTGCCAAGAGCGCTTTCCGGGACGGTCTGGTCGCGGTCTCCCAGCAGGAAAGCGCGGTCCTTCATCCCGGCGATGAATTCCTCGGGCATGCCTTGCAGCACCCGGTTGGACAGCTGCAACCGATAGAGCCCCATGAAGGTGAAACCGACGTTCAGGGTGCAGGGCGGCTTGTCCTCGGGCTTGGGCCAGCGGGCGGCGGTGGTCACGTAGGGCAAAAGATCGTTGACGAAGGCACGGCCCTTCGCAGCGTGGCTGATGTTGAAGAACATGTACCGCGCGAAAGGGTAGGAGTAGCGGCCATAGGCCCGCGCCACGTTGCCCTGAATATCGTCGAGGTCGAGGCGGTAGCTCATGACGTGGCCCTCGCGGGTTCGGTGGGGAGGCTGGGGGAGCGGATGACGCCGGGGGCCTGCGTCGGACCATCGAGGTCGTCGGGCGCGTGCAATGCCAGCCATATGCCAAAGGCCGCGTGGATCGCCTCGGGCGTCTCACCCTGCATGTCGATCACGAAGTCCGAGAATTTCTGCTGGATATACAACCCCTTCAACACGCTGCGCAAGTCATCGTATTGCGCCGGGGGCAGGGGTTTCTCGCCATTCCGGATCGCGTAACGCACGGAGAGGATGAAGGCCACACAGGCCAGCGCCCCCGCGATAATCATGGTCCAGATCGGGTTGCCACCAACGAGGGGCATGTCCCACTCGGTGAACAGCGCCAGCAGGAAGGCAAGGCAGGCCACGGCCGCGGGCAGCAGGACGGCAGCGGCCAGCGGCTTCAGCGGCAGGCGGTTGAAGGCCTTCAGCAGCTGGTCCTGTGGCATGATGTAATAGTCGTGGAAGGGCATCGTCGTCTGCACGTGGCAGCGTTCGAGGTAGTCGGCAAAGCCCTTGGCGTCCGTTACCCCGTCGAAGCCGTGGCAGTTCGAATAGATCGCCGCCAGCTCCTCGCCCATGGTGGTCCAGAGCTCTTCGGCATAGGTGCGGCGGACCTTCTCCTGCTCGCCTTTCGACAGGGTGGCGGGCAGGGGATCGCCCGTTCGGGTCACCGCGTCGATGTCGGCGCAGAACACGAGGTAGGAGCAGTTGAGGTAGTCGATGTGCTGCGGCAGGGCGGGGTTCCCGGCGTCCTTGTCGCCCGCCAGCGCCTTGATCGAGGACTTGATGGCATCATGCCCCTCGCGCCCGTTGTAGACCACGTCGTCCAGCACGAACATCCTTGCGAGGTGGGTGCGCTGGTTGCGGGCGAACGGGCTGCCAAGGCCGGTGTCCACCGTCGCAGGGGACTGGTGCGCGACAGGCAGTTCCACCAGCGCATTGCGCAGCCGCTGACGCCATGACCAATGGCCGTGGCCCTTGATGGCGCAAGTGCCGTCCTTCACCGGCGCAAGGGTCGTCAGGAAGATATGGCCCGAGTCGAAATCCGGCATGGTCAGGATCCTTCCTGCTCGGGCAGGCCCTCGGAGAGGGCGCGCTGGGTGTCGAAATCTTCCTGCGCCTGCCTGACAAACCTTTCGCGGTTCTGGTCGGCGCGTTCGGTGTCGAGGCTGGCGACAGGGCCGAACCCGGGATCGCCCAGATGGTTCTGGACGCGATACATGGCGTCCTTCCACGCCTTGGCAAAGTCTTCGGCGGACTGGCCGGCATGGGCCTTTTGCAGGTTCAGCACGGTGTCATAGACCGTAAGGGCTGCCTTCACATCGCGCTGCGCCGAGCCGGGCGTCGCGTTGTAATAGTGGTCGGTGTAGATCTGGTTGTGGGTGATGTAGGTCTTGAACGGCGTGATCGGGATCGACAGCGGGTATTTCGTCGCCGTGTACCAGAAGAGGTCCAGACCCTTTGGAATCCCGTCGGAAAACGCGTCGATATACTGGTCCCATGTGCCGTTGAAATTCGACAGGAACAGCATGTAGTCGTTCTGCAACTGGTGCTGCTTGCCCTGGCCCAGGTCGGGCCAGTCGTCGGGTTTGATGATGACCCAGCGGGCAAAGTGAATGAGCGACAGACCCAGCAGCCCAAGGAGGTTCTCGGGCAACCCTCGTGCCACCATGAAGAGCAGGCGGTTGACCCAGGTGATGCGTGGATGGCTGGGCGTGACCACATTCATGGCATAGGCCTTGCCCGCGATGTTGGACATCGGAAACCCTCACGTGCTGAAATGCTTTACGCTAGGGTAACGTTTGAAGGGATTCGCGCAATAGTTGATATTTGCGGTCTGAGGGCGGCCTGGGACGGCAAAGGAAAGGCCCGCGCTCTGGCGAGGCGGGCCTGTGAGATCACTTTGCGCGGGGCTTGCGGCTGGGGGCTGCATCGCCGCCCTTGGACTTCACCTTGAAGCGCGGGTCATCGGGGCGGGCGTCGCTTCCGGGCTTCCCAGCATAGGGTTTGCCCGAACTCTTGCCCGCAGGCTTGCCCTTGAAAGGCTTGTCGCCGGGTTTGCCTTTGCCCTTGAAGGGCGCATCGCCGGGTTTCCCCTTCGGCTTGCCAAAGGTCTTGCGATCACCGTCCTTGCCGCGCGGCGCATCCATGCGCATGTCGGTGCGCATGGCATTGGGGCGCGTGGTCTTGGGCTTCTCCGCCGGGGCGTCGTCGCGACGTGCGGCGGGGCGCTTGTCAAAGCTCTTTGCCGGACGGCTCTCTGCCCTGTTCTCGGAACGCGGCTCGCGCTTTTCAAAGGTCTTCTCCGCGCGCGGCTTCGGCTTGTCCGCCGAGGCATCGGCGCGCGGGCGTTCTGTCCGGGACTCGTCGCGCGGCGGGCGGCTGTCCTTGCGCGGCGGACGCGGGCGGTCGGAATCGCCGAAATCCTTGCGGCCACCGTGGCGCGGCCCCTTGTCGAAGGGCTTGCCCCCGAAACGACCATCCGGACGGCCACCGGGTTTGCCGCCCGGCCGACCGCCGCCCGGACGCTGGGGCATGTCGGGTTCGCCATCCAGCGCGCGCAGGGTGATGTCCTTTTCAAGGACTCCCTGACCGTCGACGGCGTTCAGCAGGGGCTGCACGCCAGCCTCGGCGACCTCGACATAGGTTTCGGTATCGGCCACGCGGATGCGCCCGATCTGGGCCTTGTCGATATTCCCGGCGCGCAGCAGCAGCGGCAGCAGCCAGCGCGGCTCGGCCCCCTGGTCGCGTCCGACCGACAGGGCGACCCACTTCGACGGGCCAAAGGGCGCGCGTTCGGCGCGCTCGGTCTTCGTACCGGGCTGGTGCAGTTCCTCGGGAGCGGACAGGCCCTTTTGGTACATGCGCAGGCAGGCTGCGGCGATCTGTTCGGTCGAGAAACTGTCGATCAGGCGCGCGGCAAAGGCGGCTTCTTCCTCGGTGATCGGATCGGACCATGCGGGCAGGGCCATCAGGCGCTCTTCGTCCTTGGCGGCGATCTCCTCGGGCGATGGGGCGGTGCCCCAGGTCGCGTCGATCTTGGCCCAGCCCAGCAGGCGCTGCGCCTTCTTCACGTCGCGGTCGGACACGATCAGCGCCGAGGTGCCCTTGCGCCCGGCGCGACCGGTGCGGCCCGACCGGTGGGTCAGGGTCTCGGTGTTGGACGGCAGATCGGCGTGGATCACCAGTTCGAGGTTCGGCAGGTCGATGCCGCGCGCCGCGACGTCGGTCGCCACGCAGACCTTCGCCCGCCCGTCACGCAGCGCCTGAAGCGCATGGCTGCGCTCGTCCTGGCTCAGCTCGCCCGACAGCGCCACAACGGCAAAGCCCCGGTTGGCAAAGCGCGCCACGAGGCGGTTCACCGCAGCGCGGGTGTTGGCAAAGACGATGGCATTGGGTGCATCGTGGTAGCGCAGCAGGTTGATGATCGCGTGTTCCACGTCCGAGGGGATGCACTGCACGGCGCGGTATTCGATGTCGGAGTGCTGCTCGCCCTTCACCTGCGTAGTGATGCGCTGGGCATCGCGCTGGTAGCTTTCCGCGAGGCGGGCAATGGCGGGCGGCACGGTGGCCGAGAACAGCAGCGTGCGGCGATCCTCGGGGGATTCCGAGAGCATGAATTCCAGGTCCTCGCGGAAGCCGAGGTCCAGCATCTCGTCCGCCTCGTCCAGCACGATGGCGCGCAGCGCCGACAGGTCCAGCGAGCCGCGCTCGATGTGGTCGCGCAGGCGGCCCGGGGTGCCGACGACGATATGCGCGCCGCGTTCCAGCGCGCGGCGCTCGGTGCGTGCATCCATGCCGCCGATGCAGGACACGACCCATGCGCCGGTCTTGGCATAAAGCCACGACAGTTCGCGCTGCACCTGCAGGGCCAGTTCGCGCGTCGGTGCCACGACCAGCGCCATGGGCGCGGCGGGCGGCGGCAGGGTGCCGTCCTCGCCCAGAAGCGTCGGCGCGATGGCGAGGCCAAAGCCCACGGTCTTGCCCGACCCGGTCTGTGCCGAGACCAACAGGTCCTGCTCGGCCAGTTCCGGCGCGGTCACGGCCTGCTGCACATCGGTCAGCGTGGTATATCCGCGCTCGGCGAGCGCTTCGTTCAGGGGGGTCAGCATCGGGGGAAGTCCATCAGGGAGCGCACGAAAGGGCGTAAGCGGTGGCTCCTACAGCAGACTCACCGCGTTGTCCATCTAGGAATGCGCGGCATTCTGTGCAGATCGGGGGAGGCGTCACCCCCCCTGGCCCCCTCCCGCGTATCTTCACGATGACGAAGGAGGGCGCCGAGCGTTGTCAGCCGAGGGTCTCGCGCACGGCCTGAGCGGTTTTCGACGCGATTTCCTCCGCTTCCACCTTGGTCAGGCAGAGAGGAGGGGCGAAGCCCAGGATGTCGCCTTGCGGCATGGCGCGGGCAATGACACCCTTTGCCAGCAGCGCGGCAGCGAGGCTGTAGCCCACCTTTTGCGAAGGATCGAAGAAGGTGCGGCTATCGCGGTCCGCCACGAATTCGATCGCTGCGAGCATACCCTCACCACGGATTTCGCCGACATTGGGGTGATCGGCCAGCGCATCGCGCATGGCGGCGCGCAGGTGGGCGCCAACGTCAGATGCGTTCTGCACGAGGCCCAGTTCGTCGATGAGCTTGAGGTTGGCAACGCCCGCCGCAGCCCCGATGGGGTGGGCGGAGTAGGTCCAGCCGTGGCCGATGGGACCATTCTCGTCGGTGCCCTGTTCGAGGACCTTCCACATGCGGTCGCCCACGATGGAGCCCGACAGCGGCGCGTAGGCGGAGGTCAGGCCCTTGGCGATGGTGATGAGGTCCGGTTTCAGGCCGTAGTGATCCGAACCGAACATGCTGCCCAGCCGCCCGAAGCCCGTCACCACCTCGTCTGCGATCAGCAGGATGTCGTGCTTTTCGAGGATGGGCTGGATCGCCTGCCAGTAACCTGCGGGCGGGGGCACGATGCCGCCCGTGCCCAGCACCGGTTCACCGATGAAGGCCGCGATGGTGTCGGCGCCCTCGCGTTCGATCAGCGCCTCAAGTTCGGCGGCGCAATGGGCGACGAAGTCCGCCTCGGACATGGTCAGGTCGGGGCGGCGGTAGTAGTAGGGTGCCTCGGTATGGATTACCTGCGCCAGCGGCAGGTCGAATTTCTTGTGAAACAGTTCGAGGCCGGTGAGCGAGCCGGTCATCAGGCCGGAGCCGTGGTAGCCGCGCCAGCGCGAGATGATCTTTTTCTTTTGCGGCAGGCCACGGATGTTGTTGTAGTACCAGACCAGCTTGATGTTGGTCTCGTTGGCGTCCGAGCCAGAGAGGCCGAAATAGACCTTGGACATGTGCGACGGCGCACGGTCGAGGACCATCTTGGACAGGGTGATCGAGGCCTCGGTGCCGTGACCGACATAGGCGTGGTAATAGGCCAGTTCCTTCGCCTGTTCGGCGATGGCCTCGGCGATTTGCGGGCGACCGTAGCCTACGTTCACGCAGTAGAGCCCCGCAAAGGCATCAAGTAGCCGGTTGCCGTCACGATCCGTGATGTGGCAGCCCTCGCCGCCGGTGATTACGCGGGTGGGGGTTTCACCGCGCGCGTGCTGGGCAAGATGGGTCGAGGGGTGGAAGAAGTTCTCGCGGTCCCACTGGGACAGCTGGTCGTTGGTCAGCATTCGGGTCCTCCGGTCATGCGGCTGCGCGCCGCGGGTGTGGTTTCACGGAGGACCTGGGCCAAACCTTGGACTGCGCGTCTTCGGGGTGCCTTGGGCTCCGCGAATCCCGGCAGCAGCGCGCAATGCCTTTATTGTCGGGATTGCCCGGTTTTTAGCCGATCTGTCGCGGGTTGGCCAGTGGGCGGCGCTGCTGGCGTTGACCTTAAGGCGTGTTGACTGCCACGGCTGAAGGCGGAACGATGAAATATTGAACAGGAGGCCGCCATGTCCGTCATGCAAAGGACCGAAGAGCTGATGGGCGACTTGATCGCTTTTCCGACGGTGTCGGCGGACAGCAATCGCGATCTGATCGACTGGGCTGCCGACCGGCTGGAGCATCACGGCGCGCGCTGCGAGGTGATGACCGACGACAGCGGGGCCAAGGCGAACCTCTGGGCCACGTTTGGGCCGGAAGTGGACGACGGGCTGGTGCTGTCGGGGCATAGCGACGTGGTCCCGGCGGAGGAGCCGAACTGGACGTCGGATCCCTTTGTCATGGAAGAGCGCGAGGATCGCCTGTACGGGCGCGGCACCTGTGACATGAAGGGTTTTATCGCCTGCGTCATGGGGATGGCGCCGAACTTCGCCACGTGGAAACTGGCGAAACCGATCCATGTGGCGCTGACCTACGACGAGGAGGTAGGGTGTTACGGCGCGCGGGCGCTGGTGGATACGCTGGCGCGGCAGGGGGTGCGGCCCGGCATGGCTCTGCTGGGCGAACCCACGATGATGCGGGTGATCGACGGTCACAAGGGCTGCTGCGAGTACACGACGCATTTCAACGGCTGTGAGGGGCATGGCTCGGCCCCGGATCGCGGGGTGAACGCGGCGGTCTATGCGACGCGCTACGCTTCGAAGTTGATGGAGCTGGAGGCAGAGCTGCGCGGGCGAGTGCCACGGCATAGTCCGTTCGTGCCGCCTTGGTCGACGATTAACATCGGGCGCATCGCGGCGGGGGCGGCGCGCAACGTGATCGCCGGGCAGGCCGAGATCGAGTGGGAGATGCGTCCCGTCACGCCGCTGGACACCATGCACGTGCTGTCGGAAATCGACCGCTACGCTGTGCAACTGATGACCGAGATGCAGCGTGTCGACCCGACATCGACCATCCTGCGCGAGGTGATCGGCGAGGTCGCGGGACTGATGCCCGAGGAAGGTAACCGCATGGCCGAGATCGCCTGCGCGCTGACCGGGGCGAATGGCTGCGACGTGGTGTCCTTTGGCACCGAGGCGGGACTGTTCCAGTCGCTGGGCACGCAATGCGTGGTCTGCGGGCCGGGGTCCATCGAGCAGGCGCACCGGGCGGATGAATTCATCGCCCGGTCGCAGGTGAAGGCCTGCCTGGACATGCTAGGCGGCTTGCAGCGCTATCTCGTCTGAGCCGTCAGACGAGGGGCATGAAGGCAGGCCAGGCCTCGGGGTCGGCCACGGTCTTGTCGCGGCAGGTCGGGTTGCAGAAGCCGAAGGTACGGCCATCCATCTCCATCAGGTAGGTGGGCGCGTTGCCCGAGTAGGGGCAGGCGGCGTTCTCGGGCGTGCCTTCCGCCACGGCGCGGGCGGGGCGCGGGGCCGGGCCGGGCCATGGCTTGGTCGTGAGGTCCATGGCGTATTTTGCCATATCTTCGCCAACGACCAGTCCCAGAGACCGCCAGCGGCGGAAGGCCGGGTCGTTCAAGTGGCGGTGGACGTAGGCCTCCGCGGCCGGGCTGACCGGCAAGTCGTAGGTGGCGATGCGAGCGGCCACCGGCGCAAAGAACGCATCGGCGGCGGAGTAGTCGCCCGCCAGCCACGGTCCACCGGACGTCTCCAGCGCGTGGGACCAGAGGGTCTCGATCCGGGCGAGGTCGCTTTTCACGTCCTCCGATGGGGTGAAATCCGAGTAGGCGACACGCAGTTTCATCGGGCATGCCCCGCGCAGGGCGGAAAACCCCGAGTGCATTTCCGCCGCGAGGTTCCGCGCCAGCGCCCGCAGCGCCGGGTCGGCGGGCCAGATCCCGGCGTCGGGGTGGCGCGTGGCGAGTTCCTCGGCGATCGCGAGGCTGTCCCACACGACATGGCTCTCGGGCGTGACCCATGTGGGCACCGTGCGGGCGGGCGCATACTCCGGCATTTGGGCGGGAACGTCTCCGGTCGAGAGGTCGACCAGCCGGATCGACACCGGGATATCGAACCGATGAAACAGCAGCCAGCCACGCAGCGACCAGCTGGAAAAGGCGTAATCACCGATGATCAGGGTTCCGGACGCGGCCTTGGACATTGACTTTCTCCACTTTGGATAACGGGAGGTTAAAGCGTTGGCATCGTTCAGGGAAATTCACCTTTGTGGCAAACCCCATCAAGAATGCACATGGATGGTGCGCACTTTATGGGAACTTTTTTGCCGGTCGCAGTGAACCTTTGCGCAGCGTCATGCGTAGTACATGCAAATCCCCGATCAAGGGGGACCACGGCACGACTTGGGGGTACCATGGCACTCGACGGCTTCAACGATCAGACAATGTCCCGACGGGCGATGAAGGCGGAATTGCTGGATGCAGAGACGGAACTGCGGCTGGCCTATGCATGGCGCGACGAGGGTGACGTCGAAGCGTTGCATCGCCTCATTCAAGCGTACATGCGGCTCGCGATCTCCATGGCGGCCAAGTTCAAACGCTATGGCGCACCGATGAACGATCTGATCCAGGAAGCGGGCCTCGGCCTGATGAAGGCCGCAGACAAGTTCGACCCGGATCGCGGTGTGCGGTTTTCGACCTATGCCGTCTGGTGGATCAAGGCGTCCATCCAAGATTATGTGATGCGCAACTGGTCCATGGTTCGCACCGGCTCTACGTCCTCGCAAAAGGCGCTGTTCTTCAACATGCGTCGCGTGCAGGCGCGGCTGGAACGCGAGGCGCAGGCCGAGGGGCAGCAGTTGGACGGCTACCAGCTGCGCCACATGATTGCCTCGGAAATCGGCGTACCGCTGCGCGACGTCGAGATGATGGAGGGGCGGCTGTCCGGCTCGGACTTCTCGCTCAACGCCACGCAGTCCGTTGACGATGAGGGCCGCGAGTGGATTGATGCTCTGGAAGACGACAGTGCGCAAAGCGCAGAGATCGTCGAGAATGCCCACGACACGGAATGTCTGCGCGGTTGGTTGGTGCAGGCCATGGTGTCCTTAAACGAACGCGAGCGCTTCATCGTCCGTGAACGCAAACTGCGAGAGGAGCCGCGGACGCTGGAATCCTTGGGTGTGGAGCTGAACCTATCCAAGGAGCGTGTGCGCCAGCTGGAGGCGGCCGCTTTTGGCAAGATGCGCAAGGCGCTTGAAGCTCAAAGCGGGGAAGTGCAACACTTCCTGGCATGAAACACCTGCTGACAGCCATTGCGGCCTTGACCTTCATGACCCCCGCGGCATTTGCCGACGGGGGTTTTGGCTCTGACGTGATCTTTCTGGGAGAGGTGCACGACAATCCGGCCCACCATGCGCGACAGTCTGAGCTGGTGGCAGAGATCAAGCCTTCGGCGGTGGTCTGGGAAATGCTGACAGGCGTGCGCGCTTCTGCGATTACCGAGGAAATGCTGAGCAGCGAGAAAGTTCTTGGGCCGTTCCTGTACTGGGAGGAAAATGGCTGGCCGGATTTCGCCATGTATTATCCCATCTTTACGGCCTCCGATGCCCAGCATTTTGGCGCCGCCCTCCCGCGCGACGAAGCTCGGCGCGTGATGGGGGAGCCGGTGGCGGATGTTTTCGGCACGAATGCAGAGCTTTTCGGGCTGGATCAGCCCCTGTCTGATACGGAGCAGCAGGCACGCGAAGCCTTGCAGATGGCCGCACATTGCGATGCCCTGCCCGAAGAAATGCTGCCGATGATGGTGGATATCCAGCGGCTTCGCGATGCCCGGATTGCGGCAGTGGTGCGGGAGGCTCTGGTTGCAACTGGCGGTCCGGTGGTCGTCATCACCGGCAACGGCCACGCACGCAAGGATTGGGGCGCGCCGGCTGCGTTGAAAATGGCCATGCCGGAGGTGTCTGTGTATGCGCTGGGGCAGGGGGAAAGCGACACCTCGCCGGAGGGCACCTTCGACGCCGTTGAATATGCACCTGGTGTGGACCGTGAAGATCCCTGCGCGACGTTCAATAAAGGCGGCTGACCGGAGGATGTCCGGGACTCAGCTACGCTGATCGACCTCGCCAGTCTGCTCCGCGCGGCGAAGTGCGGCAAGATCGGCCACAGCGCGGGCGCGTTGCGCGTCCGCCATGGACGCGATCTGGCGATCTGCGCTGGAGGGTTCCGCCGGAGCGAGGGCCGCAGCCTTCACTTGGTTCATCTTGTCTATGGTGGCTTGGGGATCGCCCTCTACCGGGGCGACGTCGATGGGCACTTCGCCCCCGATGGCGTAGCGTTGCCCATCGGGGCCCGCCTGGTAGGTGTAACTCGCGCCTCCCGCCAGGGCGCCACCGACGCTTTTGTGGGCCTGTTCATGTGCGCGGACTTCGCGGTCGCGGGCCTGCAACTTGGACACCATATTACGGTCGGCTTCTGAGAGGGCGGCGTCGTCGGCCTTTGCCACGGGTTTGACGCTGTCGTCCTTGGCCTGCGCGGCGCGCGCATCGGACATCTTCTGATGATAGGCGGCCATCAGAGGGGCGACGGCATCCCAACCGGCCTTTTGAGATGTGGGGTCGACTGCTGCCATGCGACTCTTCCCTTTGCGGACGCTGAGAGGGTAGGGTGCAGCCGTTAACGGCTTGTTTCAATCCACCGGATTGAATGAAATTGGAAAGAGATCGAATGAGCGCGGGTGTTTTGGCGGGCAAGCGGATCCTGTTGATCGTGGGCGGAGGAATCGCGGCCTACAAGTGCCTTGACCTCGTTCGCCGCCTCAGGGAGCGCGGCGCGGCCGTGACGCCCGTCATGACACGCGCGGCTGCCGAATTCGTCACGCCGCTCAGCTTGTCTGCGCTGGCAGGGGAGGAAGTCCACCGCGACCTTTTCGACCTGACGAAGGAAGCTGAAATGGGGCATATCCAGCTAAGCCGCGTGGCCGATCTGGTGGTCGTCGCCCCGGCAACGGCAGATTTGATGGCCAAGATGGCAGGCGGTCAGGCAGACGACCTCGCATCGACGCTGCTGATGGCGACGGATACGCCGGTGATGATCGCCCCCGCCATGAACGTCCGCATGTGGGAACACCCCGCGACGCAGCGCAACCTTGCAACGCTCAGGGGCGACGGCATTGCCGTGGTTGGGCCGAATGCCGGTGACATGGCCTGTGGAGAATACGGTCCGGGCCGCATGGCCGAGCCTCTGGAGATTGTTGCGGCCATCGAAGGCGCGCTGGCGGACGGTCCGCTGAAGGGGCGACGAATCCTTGTGACCTCCGGTCCGACGCACGAACCAATTGATCCCGTTCGTTACATCGCCAATCGTTCCTCTGGCGCTCAGGGGACAGCGATTGCCAATGCCCTGCGGGATCTGGGGGCCGACGTGGTCTTTGTCACCGGCCCGGCCGAGGTGGCGCGTCCCACGGGCGTGCGCTTGATCGAGGTCGAGAGCGCGCGCGAGATGCGTGAAGCCGTCATGCAGGCGTTGCCGGTCGATGCAGGGGTCTTTGCCGCTGCCGTTGCGGATTGGCGGGTGAAAACGGCGTCCGGCTCGAAAATCAAGAAAGAGGCGGGCAAGCTGCCGGTTCTCGAATTCGAGGAAAATCCCGATATCCTGCGCGAGGTGTCTGGTTTGGAAAACGGGCGGCCCTCGCTCGTGGTCGGTTTCGCTGCCGAGACGGACGACGTGGTGGCCCACGCAATGGCAAAACGTGCGCGGAAGGGCTGCGACTGGATCGTGGCAAACGATGTCTCTCCGGGCACCGGGATCATGGGTGGCACTGAAAACGCCGTTGTCCTGATCACGGCAGAGGGGGCAGAAGAATGGCCCCGGGCCGACAAAGGCGAGGTCGCACGGCGCCTGGCCGAGCGGATCGCGTCAGCGTTGTCGGTCGTCGCAGGCAAGAAGATCTGTCCCGTATGCGGGCATGTGTTTGTCGGTCGAGGCTGGGATGGCATAGATGCACACTGGCGGGCCATGCATGACGATGTGATGCCCTATGAGAAGGCGTGGCCGCTGTTGAAGGCTGGCACTTACCCGGGCGCGCAGTGAGGGGGCAAGCGGTGCAATCATGACCACGGCAACAATTGTATTCGCCTGGGAGCCGGAGGCTGACACGGCGCTGGGCCTGCCAATCTATGCCACCACTGGCGCTGCCGGCGCGGACCTGAAGGCGAATTTCCCGGACCGGGAGGCGGTCCATTTGGCCCCCGGCGCTCGGACCCTGGTGCCGACCGGATTGCGTCTGGCCATTCCTGACGGGTTCGAAGTGCAGATCCGGCCGCGTTCGGGTTTGGCGCTGAAGCACGGAATCACGCTGCCCAACGCACCCGGGACGATTGACAGCGACTATCGGGGACCGCTGGGCGTCATCGTGATGAATGCCGGGCAAGAGCCCTTCACCATCGCGCATGGAGACCGGATCGCACAGATGGTCGTGGCGCCGGTGGTGCAGGCCGTATTCGTGGTGGCAGACGACTTGTCGGAGACTGAGCGCGGCGATGGCGGCTTTGGATCGACGGGGATCACCGGGGGACGCGGCTGATGCTGCTCATGCTGCTGGTGGCGGCGGGTCTATGGGGGCTGGGCGTGGTCATGGGGACATCCCGGCGCGCGCGCCTTGGCACCTTGGCGGCGCTTTACCTCGTTGTTCTGGCAGTGCATGTGGGGCTGGCCTCCGGCCATCCCCTGCGTCTGGCGGTGGGTGGAGATCTACGCGGCTGGCTGATCCTTGGCGGGATCGCCGCGCTGGTTGCGGTTTACGCGCTTGCAGTGCGTGGATTGAAGGCGCGGGCAGAGGAGGGTGACGTGACCGAAGAACCTGCGCGCGGAGAGTTCCGCCCCGGAGAGCTGGATCGCTATGCCCGGCACATCGTGCTGCGAGAAATCGGCGGCCTTGGCCAGCGGCGGTTGAAAGAGGCGCGCGTTCTGGTCGTTGGTGCCGGTGGGCTGGGGTCTCCGGCTTTGCTGTATCTGGCGGCTGCAGGTGTCGGTACGATCGGCGTGATCGACGACGATGAGGTCGACGCAGGCAACCTGCAACGGCAGATCATCCATACGGATTCGGGTATCGGGATGCCCAAGGTCTTCTCGGCAGAGAAGGCCATGAAGGCGCTGAACCCATACGTCGAGGTCAGGCCGTACAAGCGGCGGCTGGACGAAGAGATCGCGGCAACCCTTCTGGCCGACTATGATGTCGTGCTGGACGGAACGGACAATTTCGGCACCCGCTATCTGGTGAACAAAGCCTGCGTGGCGGCTGGAAAACCGCTGATTTCGGGCGCCCTCAGCCAGTGGGAGGGGCAGGTTTCCGTGTTCCATCCCGCCGAGGACGGGCCTTGCTACCAGTGCATCTTTCCCGAAGCCCCCGCACCGGGGCTGGCACCCAGTTGCGCCGAGGCCGGCGTTCTGGGGCCGCTGCCCGGCGTGGTCGGCAGCATGATGGCGGTCGAGTGTATAAAACTGATCGCCGGGGCAGGGTCGGTGCTGCGTGGTGAGATGCTGATCTACGACGCACTTTGGGGCGAAACCCGAAAGATCGGCCTGAAGCGCCGGGCGGATTGCGCCTGCTGCGGGGAGAAGGGGTGAAACCCCGACCTATGCTGCGCTGGGCCGGTCATCTGGCCGTAGTCTTGGCTCTGACTGCGCTGACCCAGTTGGGAGGTCTGGCATGGATCGGCGCCGTGTTGATGCGGCGACGGTGGCTGTTCGTCGTCTTCTATGCGCTTCTGTGGGGCGCAGCCTGGGTTGCTGCGCCCATGGCTGGCCGCGTCGCATTGCCCTGCACGGGCGATGTGCTGCGAATGCAATCACCGGTTTATTGCGTCGCGATGCGGAACTTCGTGACGCCGGAAATGGCTCTGGTCGCGCAGGGCGCCGCAGAGGCGGTCGCCCGGCAGTATCCCGGCACCGTGACGCTGGCCCTGGATGGCGGGTTGCCATTCCTCGATGGATTTCCCCTGTTGCCGCATCTCAGTCACGACGATGGCGAGAAGCTGGATCTGGCATTTTACTACGCCGACGAAGCCTATGCGCCGGGTCGGAGCCGGTCACCCATCGGATATTTCGCGTTCGAGGCGCTGGACGCACCGGTTTGCCCGCCGGCTTGGCTGACGTTGAGATGGGATTTGAGGTGGTTGCAGCCGCTCTGGTCGGCGTCGGATTTGCAGGTCGAGGAGGCTCGGACAGTGGCGCTGATCCATGCTCTCGAAACCGACGCGCGCGTGGCGAAGATCTTTGTCGAGCCCCCTTTGCTGCAGCGCTGGGGACTGGCGGGGCCGAAGCTGCGGTTCCAGGGCTGTCGTGCCGCGCGGCATGACGATCATGTGCATGTTCAGCTCTGAGGCCGGATGCCGTTTGGTTGCGTCGTTCGGCCAGCAAGAAACGGGATGGCGTGATTGAAGCGGTAAGGATTGAGGCTTAGGTTTCGGGTAAGCCTTATGGAGATGCTTCATGACCAACCCCTTGCTGGCCGACTGGGACACACCCTTCGGCATCGCGCCGTTCGACCAAATTTCGGATGAGGATTTCGCCCCCGCCGTGGACGTGGCGCTGGCCGAGCACCTGTCGGAGATCGAGGCAATCGCCAACTCCGCAGAGACACCGACCTTCGCCAATACGATCGAGGCCATGGAAGGCGCGGGCGAGGCGCTGGACAAGGTGCTGGGTGTGTTCTTCAACGTGGCCGGGGCCGACAGCAACGAGGCGCGGCAGGCGCTTCAGCGCGCGTTCTCGCCCAAGCTGGCGGCGCATTCCTCGGCCATTTACTCCAATGAAAAGCTGTTCGCCCGCGTTGCAGATCTATGGGAACGGCGCGAGACGCTGGGGCTGAGCGACGAGGAAGCGCGCGTGCTCTACCTGTCGCATCGCGGTTTCGTCCGTGCCGGCGCGGCGTTGCAGGGCGAAGACGCCGAGCGGATGAAGGCTGTGAAGGAGCGGCTGGCCGTCTTGGGGACCGATTTCACCCAGAACCTGCTGAAGGACGAATCCGACTGGTCGATGGATCTGGCAGAGGAGGATCTGGAAGGCCTGCCGGGATTCGTGGTCGATGCTGCGCGGTCCTCGGGCGAGGCGCTGGGCAAGGCCGGGCCTGTGGTTACCCTGTCGCGGTCGTTGATCGTGCCGTTCCTGCAGTTTTCGCCGCGCCGCGCGCTTCGTGAAAAGGCTTGGCGTGCGTGGTCCATGCGCGGGGAAAACGGCGGTGCGACGGACAATCGCGGCATCGCTGCGGAAACGTTGAAGCTGCGCGAGGAAAGGGCAAAGCTGCTGGGCTACCCGGATTTTGCCCATTTCAAGCTTGAGCCGGAGATGGCGGGCACGCCGGAAAAGGTGCGCGACCTGCTGATGGCCGTCTGGGAACCCGCGAAGGCGGCGGCCCTGCGCGATCAGGCCGAGATGGAGGCGATGCTTGCCGCCGATGGCGTCAGCGGCCCCTTGGAGCCTTGGGACTGGCGTTACTACGCGGAGAAACGGCGCAAGGCTTTGCATGATCTCGATGAGGCAGAGCTGAAGCCCTACCTGCAACTGGAACGGATGATCGAGGCCTCCTTCGCCTGCGCCAACCGCCTGTTCGGACTGGAATTCGCGGCGCTGGATGTGCTGCTTTACCATTCGGATGCGCGCGCTTGGGAAGTCACGAAGGACGGTGCGCATGTGGCCGTGTTCATCGGTGACTATTTCGCCCGCGCGTCGAAGCGGTCGGGCGCGTGGTGTTCCGCCTTCCGGTCGCAGGCCAAGCGGCCTCGTGTCGAGACGCCCATCGTCGTCAATGTCTGCAATTTTGCCAAACCGTCAGCAGGCAAGCCCGCGTTGTTGTCCTATGACGACGCGCGCACGCTGTTCCACGAGTTTGGCCACGCGCTGCACCAGATGTTGTCCGATGTGGAGTTCGGGTCGGTGTCCGGCACCTCGGTCGCGCGGGATTTTGTCGAGTTGCCATCACAGTTGTATGAACACTGGCTGGAAGTCCCCGAGGTGCTGGCGGAATTCGCCACCCATGCGGAGACCGGCGAGCCGATGCCGGAGGTCCTGCTGGACAAGGTGCTGAAGGCCGCGACCTTCGACATGGGCTTTCAGACCGTGGAATATGTGGCCTCGGCGATGGTGGATCTGGAGTTTCACAGCGGTGACGCTCCGGCAGACCCGATGCAGAAACAGGCCGAAGTCCTCGAAGGGCTCGGCATGCCGCGCGCCATCACGATGCGCCATGCGACGCCGCATTTCGCCCATGTCTTTGCCGGGGACGGGTATTCCAGCGGCTACTACAGCTACATGTGGTCCGAGGTGATGGACGCCGACGCATTCGCGGCCTTCGAAGAAGCCGGCGGTGCGTTCGATCCGGTCGTCGCCGGAAAGCTTCAGGAGTTCATCCTGTCGAAGGGTGGGTCCGAGGAGGCCGAGGACTTGTACCTGCAGTTCCGCGGCAGAATGCCCGGGGTCGATGCCCTGTTGAAGGGGCGCGGTCTCGCAGCCTGAGGGGGAGTCGGGGCATAGCCCCGACCTACGCCCACCCCTGTGTTGCACCTAGAAGGGGGCGCGCTCCAGCGTGAACCCTTCTTTCTCCAGCAAGCTCAGGATCCCGTCCACGCCGGCCAGATGCGCTGCGCCGAAGGCGGCGACGACGCTGCCCTCGGTGGTCTCCAGCGAGTCGAGGATGACCGGGATCCAGGCGGCGTTGCGCTCCTTCAGCAGTGCGCCGTTCATGAAGTCATTTACCGCATCATTTTCTTCGGCGCTGAGCGGCGTCAGGCGCGGGCCCAGCACTTCGAGCACGATCTGTCCCTCGGCGGCGCGCTCGGTGAAATAGCTGTTCAGCATGGTCTCGAAGAGGTCTTCGTTCGTGTCGGGGGATGCGAGCGCGGCACGGATCATCGCAAGCTGCGTGTCCATCGGGATGTCGTCGAACAGGCGAAAGAATGTGTCGTAGGCCTCAAGGGACTGCGTCGGAACACCCTGCGCCTGCGCGGCGGCTTCGAGCCGAAAATCCAGACCGTCCTTCTTTTGCAGCAATTCGGTCATGCAGGAGGGAACCGAAAGAAGCATCGAGACATACCACGGCTGCATCTGCGCGCCGATGAAAGGCGGCATCCCGCGTGCATCCAGGGCCGCCGAAAGCGCCTGCCAATCTTCCTCGGACAGCATGTCAGGCAGGGTCTTGCCCTTCAGCATGAAGACCGAGGGATCGGTCAGAATTCCTTTTTCCATCTGTTTCTGATCGGCTTCGGTCATCTCGAGCAACAACAGGGCCGCATCGTCCATCAGTGGTGACAAGCGGCTGACAGGGCCATCAAGGCGGGTGTCCGAGATATGCATCGTACCCACGAGATGCAGGACTTCGTCCCCCTTGCGTGCGATCCAGTGGTTGCCTTCGGCGTAGGGCATGGTGCCGAGTTGGGCATCGACCTGCGCGCGGTCATCGGGCAGCAGCCCGGGCATAAGGTCTTGGCCGGTGCATTCGGCCTGGGCGGCGCTGACGAGGCCGAGCCAGAGCAGCAGTGGCGTGAACAATCGTTTCATCGGTACTCCTTGCGTTGGCCGTAATGTCGGGGGAATGGGGGCGCTGGACAAGGGGCGACTGCTGCGGAAGATAGGCGCATGAAGCGGGAAAGCGAATTGTACGGGCCAGTGAAGGCGCTGCTGGAGCGGCAGGGCTATACGGTCAAGGGTGAGGTCGGCGCGGCGGACATGGTTGCGCTGCGCGATGACGATGCGCCGGTGATCGTTGAACTTAAGCTGAAGTTGTCGCTGTCACTGTTCCACCAGGCCGTGACGCGTCTGAAGGTGACGGACCACGTCTACATCGCCGTTCCGAAACCCTCCGGGCGAACGGCGCGGCGGGCGTTGAAGGACAATCTTTCGCTGTGCAGGCGGCTGGGGCTGGGCTTTATCACGGTGCTGGAGGATGGCCGCGTCGAGGTACAGTGCGATCCCGGCCCCTATGCGCCGCGCCAGGACAAACGGAAGGCTGCGCGACTGCTGCGTGAATTCCATGCGCTGCGCGGCGATCCCAATGACGGAGGCGCGACACGCCATGGCATCGTGACGGCCTATCGTCAGGATGCCTTGGCCTGTGCGGCTTTCCTGATCGAACACGGCTCCAGCCGTGGGCAGGATGTTGCCAGGGCGACGGGCGTCACGCGGGCCACGACGGTCATGCGGGACAACCACTACGGCTGGTTCGAAAAGGTCGAAAAGGGCGTATACGGTCTGACCGCAGAGGGACAGAACGGTCTGGTACATTGGGCCGGCTCCTGGGAGGATGCCGACACGTGACGGGATCGGTCAGGCCACCTCGGGGATGGCTGCGGCCTTGCGGGCTTCACGCTCGGCGCGGGCATTCAACCGTTCGCGGTGCAGCGTATAAAGGCCGGAGGCCACGATGATTGCACATCCGAGAAAGGTCCATTGGTCAGGCAGGTCACCGAAAACCACAAATCCGTAGAATGTGCTCCAGATGATGAGCGAGTAGTGCATCGGGGCAACGACGACGGCCTGTGCAATATCAAGAGCGCGGATCACCAGCACTTCGCCAAGCGCCGCAGTCGAGGTCAGGCCAAGGACGACCAGCCAGAGTTTCAGGGACTCGGGTGTTTGCCAGTACATCGGCAGAGCCACGGAGAGGATCAGCGTAGCCGTGATCGAGGTATACGCGACCGTTGTCACAACCGGGTCGGCGCCGGACAGGCTGCGCGACAGGACCTGGCGCAGCGCAAAGAACGAAGCCGCCAGAACCACCAGAAGGATCGCGGGATTGATGACGCCCAAGCCGGGCCGGATCACGATCAGCATCCCCACAAAGCCGACGGTCACGGCAGCCCAGCGGCGCGGACCGACGGGTTCGCGCAGGAACACCGCGCTCATGAGTGTGACAAAGAAGGGCGCCATGAAGCTGACGGCCACGGCGTCTGCCAGCGGAACGAAGCTGACGGCGACGACGAAGCAGATCGAGGAAACAACCGCACATAGCCCCCGCGCGATCTGGATACCGGGCAGATGCGACCGGAGCAGGCCGGGCCCCTTGATGGCAATCAAGGCCGCGACACCCAGGAACAGTCCGATCTGTCGGAACCACACCACTTCGACGGCATGGAAATATTCCGTCAGGTATTTCGCCTGCACGTCGCAGGCCGCAAAGGAAAAGAAGCCAAGGCTCATGAGAATGAGCCCCTTCAGGTTCTCGGGTTCGCGCGGCGGCGGAACGTGACGCAGGGGAGCGGCCTGAAGCGTTGGCATGTCGGGGACTCGCGGTTTGGTCTGGCGATGATAGGGTCAGTTACTATGACCAATCAAGCTCGAAAGCGTGCTGATTGCATCAAATTGTCATGCGCAATCAAGGCGACCGACGGGCGGTGGCCGCTCGGACGTGTCAGTCCCGGGTTTGACCGCAGGGGGCGCCGGTGTTTAGGTCGGGACGAGGAATTGCCTTGGGAGACGGGGATGCGAAGGCTGTGGCGCGAGGCGCCCTATTTGACGGCCGGCCTGCTGCTGGCCTTGGTCGTCGCCGGTTTCTTCGGCGTTCGGTTGGTCTTGGGCGCTGTGTTCTGGGCCGATCCAAGGCATCAGGATATGCCGATCGCCCCTTGGATGACGCCGAGGTTCGTTGCCATGTCCTGGGATGTGCCCAAGGAAGTGGTCATCGAGGCGCTCGGCATGAAGCAGGACGGCCACGGGCCGGAACCTCTGAAAAAGATGGCCGAGGAGCGGGGTGTGCCCGTGGAGGCCCTCGTTGCAGAGCTGGAGGCGGCCATTGCAGCTTACCGCGCGGACACGCCGCTTGGGGCTGGGCATGAGTGAGACGATCTTCGGTTTGGTCTCGACCTACGGCTTGTGGGTCGTTGCCTTTTCTGCCTTCTTTTCCTGTCTCGCGGTGCCCATTCCGACGGCGCTGGTGATGCTGGCCGCGGGTGCGTTTGCGGCGGCTGGGGATCTGGTGTTGTGGCAGGTCTGGCTGGTCGCCTGGCTTGCGGCGCTGGCGGGGGACAACGCAGGATACCAGATCGGGCGGCGAGGCGGTGTGCCGCTGGTGCGCTGGCTGGGCGCGAAGTTGCGTAAGGAGAAACTGATCGCGAAAGGCGAGGACACCGTCGCAAGATATGGCGGTATTGGCGTTTTCTTTTCCACTTGGCTGGTCGCGCCTTTGGGGCCTTGGGTGAACCTTATTTCGGGCGCGATGGGGCTGCCGCGTCTGCGCTTTGCCCTATGGGACACGGCGGGAGAGACCATCTGGGTGACCGGGTATGTCGCGCTGGGCTTTGCCTTTGGTACGCAGATCGACACCGTGGCGCAGATGGTGACAGACTGGGCGGGGCTGGTGGCCGCACTGGCCGTGGCGGCGGGCTTTGGCGTGGCACTGGTCGTCAAGCTCTGGAAGCACGTTCAGCCCGTGAAAGGCTGAGACTGTCGAAACTTTGCTTCAGCAAGAAGGCCGAGGCGTTCAGTGCGTCCCGCTCGATATCCGACAGGTCCGGCATCAGCGTGGCTGTGATCCCTTCGCGCCCGACGATCCTCGGTAGGGAACAGGCAACGCCGGGCACGTCCAGCACGTCTCCGACGGTCGATACTGTCAGGACGGCCTGTTCGTCCCCGGCGATGGCGGCGACGATGCGCGCCAGTCCGGCACCGATCCCGTACCATGTGGCCCCCTTGCCCTCGATGATGGTGTACGCCGCGCGGCGGACGCCGGTGTCGATCTCGGCACGGATGGCGTCGGTCAGGGGGCTGCGCATCTGGGCGGCAAAGCTTTCGACGCTGACCGATCCGGCGCGCGCCGCGGACCACGCCAAGACTTCGCTGTCGCCGTGTTCGCCCAGCACATAGGCATGAACGGACCGCGGCGCGATCCCGAGGTGCCGCCCCAGCAGCCAGCGAAAGCGCGCGGTGTCGAGGATCGTCCCTGACCCGATCACCCGCCCGGCGGGCAGTCCGCTCAGGGATTGTGTCACCTGCCCCATGATGTCCACGGGGTTCGACGCCACCACGAGAATGGCCTCGGGCGCATGCCGCGTGACCTCGGCAACCACCTGCCGGAACACCTCGGCGTTTCTGGACAACAACTGTAACCGGGCTTCGCCGGGTTTCTGTGAAACCCCACAGGCGAGGATCACGACACCTGACCCGGAAAGATCCGCGTAGCGGCCCGCCTCCACCTGCACCGGAGAGGCAAAGGGAACGGCATGCGCGATGTCTTCGGCTTCGGCCTTGGCCCGCGCTCCGTTCAGGTCCACGAGCACTATCCGCGAAGCGACACCGCGCATGGTACAGGCGAAGGCGGCGGATGATCCGACCATGCCTGCTCCGACAATCCCGAGCTTCATCTGTGTATCCCTTTCTGCATATGCGGCAGGGTATCGGACTCAGGGGGCAGACCAATGCTTTTCGACGCCAGTGCCTTGGTATTGATTGCAGATGTCGGATTTTTGACAAGCGCCGCTCACCATACGTGCGTGGTTGTAGCGCCGGACCGTGGTGCCTATCTCTGTCACTGACCGGGCGGCAAACGCCGCAGCGCAGCACCCCGAAGGTCAGAAAATTTCCGCGCTCCGTGTTGACACGACTCATCGCGTTCCTTACCTCAGCGCCGTTAGCACTCTCCGAGGGTGAGTGCTAACGGCCCGCCCGATTGGGGGGCAGTAGTGAAACTTTGAGCCAGGAGAACTCAGAGATGGCATTCAAACCGCTTCATGACCGCGTGCTGGTTCGTCGCGTAGAATCCGACGAGAAGACGGCTGGTGGGCTGATCATTCCCGACAGCGCCAAGGAAAAGCCGGCAGAAGGCGTGGTTGTCGCGTGTGGCGAAGGCGCACGTAAAGACAGCGGCGAGCTGATCGCGATGGCCGTCAAGGAAGGCGACAAGGTCCTGTTCGGCAAGTGGTCCGGCACCGAAGTCACCGTCGAAGGTGAAGAGCTGCTGATCATGAAGGAAAGCGACATCCTCGGCATCATCAGCTGAGGACGGCAGGGGGCCAAGGCTCCCGCACGCATTCCCGAACGGACCCCGGGATGATCCCCGGTCCAAGCATCCAAACAAGTTTCAAGGAGATCGCAAATGGCTGCGAAAGACGTGAAATTCGATACCGAAGCCCGCACCAAGATGCTGCGCGGCGTCAACATCCTCGCCGACGCGGTGAAGGTGACGCTGGGCCCGAAAGGCCGCAACGTGGTTCTGGACAAGTCGTTCGGCGCACCGCGCATCACCAAGGACGGTGTGTCCGTGGCGAAGGAAATCGAACTGGAAGACAAGTTCGAGAACATGGGCGCGCAAATGGTGAAGGAAGTTGCTTCCCGCACCAACGACGAAGCCGGTGACGGCACCACCACCGCGACCGTTCTCGCTCAGGCGATCGTCAAGGAAGGCATGAAGGCCGTTGCGGCTGGCATGAACCCGATGGACCTGAAGCGCGGCATCGACATGGCAACCGCCAAGGTCGTGCAGGCGATCAAGGACGCGGCACGCCCGGTCGACAACTCCGACGAAGTCGCTCAGGTCGGCACCATCTCCGCGAACGGCGAGGCCGAGATCGGCCGTCAGATCGCCGACGCGATGCAGAAGGTCGGCAACGAGGGTGTCATCACCGTCGAAGAGAACAAGGGCCTCGAGACCGAGACCGATGTCGTCGAAGGCATGCAGTTCGACCGTGGCTACCTGTCGCCCTACTTCGTGACCAATCCGGACAAGATGATTGCAGAGCTCGAAGACTGCATGATCCTGCTGCACGAGAAGAAGCTCTCCTCGCTGCAGCCGATGGTTCCGCTGCTCGAAGCAGTGATCCAGTCACAGAAGCCGCTGCTGATCATCGCCGAGGACGTCGAAGGCGAAGCACTGGCAACCCTCGTGGTCAACAAGCTGCGTGGCGGCCTGAAGATCGCCGCCGTGAAGGCACCGGGCTTCGGTGACCGTCGCAAGGCCATGCTGCAGGATATCGCGATCCTGACCGGCGGCCAGGTGATCTCCGAAGATCTGGGCATGAAGCTCGAGTCCGTGACCATGGACATGCTGGGCAACGCCAAGAAGATCCAGATCACCAAGGACGAGACCACCATCGTCGACGGTTCGGGCGAGAAGGCCGAGATCGAGGCACGCGTGGCCCAGATCCGCACCCAGATCGAAGAGACCACCTCGGACTACGACCGCGAGAAGCTGCAGGAACGCGTTGCCAAGCTGGCAGGCGGTGTGGCTGTCATCCGCGTCGGCGGCATGACCGAAGTCGAAGTGAAAGAGCGCAAGGACCGCGTCGATGACGCCCTGAACGCGACCCGCGCGGCCGTGCAGGAAGGCATCGTCGTCGGCGGCGGCACCGCTCTGGTGCAGGCCGGCAAGGTGCTGGAAGGTGTGGAAGGCGCGAACGCCGACCAGAACCGCGGCATCGCGATCATCCGTGCAGCTCTCGAAGCGCCGATGCGCCAGATCGCGCAGAACGCAGGCGTCGACGGTTCCGTCGTGGCAGGCAAGGTGCGCGAGTCCAACGATCCGAAGTTCGGCTACAACGCTCAGACCGACGAATATGGCGACATGTTCAAGTTCGGCGTCATCGACCCGGCAAAGGTCGTGCGCACCGCGCTGGAAGACGCCTCCTCGGTTGCTGGCCTGCTGATCACCACCGAAGCGATGGTGGCTGACAAGCCCGCCAAAGAAGGTGCAGCCGGTGGCGGCATGCCCGACATGGGCGGCATGGGCGGCATGATGTAAGACGAATTCCCTTCGGGAATTCTGTCTGACACAGAAAAGCAAAGGCGCCCTCTGGCGCCTTTGTTCATTTTCGGCCACCGGTTGTCAGAATGACCCGACCGGAAACCCCGATTTAACTGAGGACGCGCTAGTCAAGGTCATGCGCAGTTTCGCGGGCAATGGTTTCCCGCATTGCGAGAATTTTGAGGATTCGTTTCATCTCGCCCGACGTGAGTCCTCTGGGTATCCTCGTCCAACGCAAAGGGGTGGAGAAACGATGAGTCGCCGTGACGGGAGGAAGGCCTTGGAGCTGCGCCTGCCTGACGAGCTGCGAAAACGGCTCGTTAAAACGTCCCAACAACATCTGCCGTTGGCCTATCTGGCACGGCAGGCCCTGCGGCGTGCGCTGGACACCGGCGAAGGCTGGCAGACAGAGGTGGCGCCGGGCGGCGACCGGCCGATCCTGCTTCAGCTTTCGACAGAGGAACTGGCGCGGCTGGAAATGTGGATCGCTTCCAAAGACGTGCCGCCGGAGACTGCGGTGCTGTCGCTCATCTCGGCTGTTGTCTGACGCACCCGTCCTCAGAACACGTCTGGCGCCGCGCCGGTAAAGCGGCCGGAGGGTTCGTGGCGGGCGCGTGAGACGTCCCAGGTATAAAGGTAGGTCTGCGCTTCGACTGAACGGCCGTCTGCCATGGCAACCTCGATCATGCGACGCAGGTACTCGTGCGGTTCTGGCCAATCCGGCGAACACCCCTCGAAGGCGTCGATCTGCGGAAAGACGATATCGGGCGCGTTGACCTCGTACAGTTCCCCATGCACGCGGTCATCCGGGTCCGGCGAGGGCAGGGCACCGGGATAGCTGTTCTGGCCGGGTACATCCGGGTCTTCGATCACGTAGAGCCGCGCGCGGATCGTTCCGTGGCCAATATGACGGCCATGTTCGCGCAGCAGTGCGCCCATCGGGTGTCCGGCGGTCGTGGTGAGCGTCCCGTAGACGAAAAGCAGGGGGTGGGACATGCGCAGCCTTCAGTTGGGATCGACAGGAGGTTAGGCAGCTGTGGCCCGCTTGGAAAGCCGGAAACGCCCTGGTTGCCGTATCAGAGGGAATCGGCTCTTACCTGCATATGGACATGATGTACGAAAACGCGCTTTGGGCGCAGGGTGTGACGCGGATTGCAGGCGTCGACGAGGTCGGGCGCGGCCCGCTTGCAGGGCCTGTCGTCGCGGCTGCGGTGGTGTTGAACCGTGACTCCATCCCGGAAGGTCTGAACGATTCCAAGAAATTGAGCATCAAACGGCGCGAATTCCTGGCACCGCTCCTGTGGCAGTCGGCAGAGGTGGCCATAGGCGTGGCCAGTGTCGAGGAGATAGACGAGATCAACATCCTTCAGGCGAGCCTGTTGGCGATGCGCAGGGCGGTGGAGGGGCTGGGCCTGCCGCCGGAACATGTTCTCGTAGATGGTAACAGGATCCCTGCGCAACTCCCGTGCAAGGCGACTGCCGTGGTGGGTGGTGACGGCAAATCACCCAGCATCGCGGCGGCCTCAATTGTGGCAAAAATCTGGCGGGATAATGTCATGAAAGAGGCCGCGACACAGTGGCCAGGATATGGTTGGGAAACAAACGCCGGATACCCGACGAAGTGTCACAAATCTGCCCTCCGAAATCTGGGGGTAACTCCCCTCCATAGACGTTCGTTCAAACCGGTACGCGATATCTTGTGACAAGAAGAAATCGCAACCCTCTGTTAACTTAAAATAATTGACCACGAATCGGTTTCGAATCAGATTCGATGCCAACAACTGAGCCCGAACAACGGGCCGGGACAGAGGCAGAGAATGACGACGATGACCAAGGCGAAGAGCGCGTCCGCGCTCCCGATCAATACAATTTTGTCCGGCGACTGTATCAATGTGATGAACAGTCTGCCCGAGGGTTCTGTTGACCTGATTTTCGCCGACCCGCCGTACAACCTGCAACTGAAAGGCGATCTGCATCGCCCCGACAACTCGAAGGTCGACGCAGTGGATGACCACTGGGACCAGTTCAACAGTTTTGCCGCCTACGACAGCTTTACCCGAGACTGGCTGAAGGCGGCGCGCCGTTTGCTCAAGCCCGACGGGGCCATCTGGGTGATCGGCAGCTATCACAACATCTTTCGGGTCGGCGCCGCGCTTCAGGACGCTGGCTACTGGATCCTGAACGATGTGGTCTGGCGCAAGTCGAACCCGATGCCGAACTTCCGTGGCAAGCGGTTCACCAACGCACACGAGACGATGATCTGGGCATCGAAGTCGGAGGGTGCCAAGTACACCTTCAACTACGAGGCGCTGAAGTCGCTGAATGAAGGCGTACAGATGCGCTCCGACTGGGTCCTGCCGATCTGCAATGGCGGCGAGCGACTGAAGGACGAGAACGGTGACAAGGCGCACCCGACGCAAAAGCCGCAGTCCCTGCTGCACCGCGTGATCGTCGGGTCGACCAATCCGGGCGATGTGGTTCTGGACCCGTTCTTCGGCACTGGCACCACGGGCGCCGTGGCCAAGATGCTGGGCCGCGACTTCATCGGCATCGAGCGCGAGGAAGCCTACCGCAAGGTTGCGCAGCAGCGCATCAATGACATCCGTCCTTTCGATGGTTCGGCCCTTCAGGTGTCCACCTCGAAGCGCGCCGAACCCCGCGTGCCCTTCGGACAGCTGGTCGAGCGTGGCATGCTGCGCCCCGGCGAGATGCTGGTCAACCAGCGCGGCCAGAGCGCCAAGGTTCGCGCCGACGGCACCCTTGTGGGTGACGGCGTGACCGGTTCGATCCACCAGGTGGGCGCAAAGCTGGAAGGCGCGCCGTCCTGCAACGGCTGGACCTACTGGCACTTCAAGCGTGAAGGCAAGGTCGTCCCGATCGACGTCCTGCGCCAGCAGATCCGCGCGGAAATGCAGTAACCGGGCCAGCGCCCACAGAGTTTCACAGATACCAAGAACACCGCCGGCGCCCGCGCGAAAGCGAGGGGACGCCTACTGACCCCGTCTGCCTTTTGGCAGGCGGGGCTTTTTTTATGCGCGGTCAATGTTACCTTTGGCGCGAGAGGGAGGACGACACATGCGGCTGAGGGCGGATTTTTCGAAACGCGAAGTGGTGCGGCCCGAGGACTACGACTGGCGCGCCAGCCCTGCGAGCGGCGTATCGCGCATGATGCTGGACCGTATCGGTGAAGAGGTCGCGCGGGCCACGACCATCGTGCGCTTTGACCCGGACAGCGCCTTTGACGCCCATACGCATGGCGGTGGCGAGGAGTACCTCGTGCTCGAAGGGGTGTTTTCGGACGAACACGGCGATTACCCGGCGGGCACCTACGTGCGCAATCCCATCGGCACGCGGCACCGACCGCATATCGGGCCGGAGGGGGCGACGATCCTCGTGAAGCTGTGCCAGTTCGCCGAGGACGATCAGGCGCAATTTGCGATCGACACCCGTAAGGCGGTTTTTCATCCGGGGCAACTGTCCGGCGTGTCAGAGCTGCAGCTGCACCGGGTGCCCGGCGAAGAGGTCAGGATGATCCGCTTGCAACCCGGAGCCGAGCTTGGTCACCATGTCCATCATGGCGGTGCCGAGCTCCTCGTATTGGAGGGCACACTGGAGGACGAGAGCGGCAGCTATCCCGCCGGGACGTGGGTCCGCCTTCCTCAAGGCGACGCCCATACGCCACGGACGTCGGAGGGGTGCCTGCTGTGGATCAAGACGGGCCATCTGCGCGCCTGAGGCTCACCAGTCGATGTAGTCCTTGAAGGCGGACAGCGAACTGCGCCAGATCTCGAGGTTATCGGTAAAGTTCGCCTCCGAGACGCCTCCGTCGATGTTCATGTCCATCTGCAGGAAGGGATCCTGCTCGTCATCGAGATAAACCGAGGTGAAGCGTTGGTCCCGCGACCAGCCCAATGCCTGTTCGGCGGTCATTCCGTCTGCCATGTCGAATGCAGCAAGGAACTGGACCGAGGTGCAGTTCAGATGGTCCTCTCCGCAGCCGTAAAACTGGATGTAGAAGGCCGTTCCCTCCGATTTTACCACCAGTTGCGGGTCCCCGATGTCATCGGTGCCTTGCTCCACCGGATAGCCTTGGCTGCTGATCAGCGCGGACAGCTGGTCAGGGTCGGCCTGTGTCAGATTGGTCTGAGTCAGATTGGCCTGTGTCAGCTCGGCCAGTGCCGGAGAGGCAAGCAGCGTCGCGGCGGCGATGAGGTGTTTCATCGTTCGGTCCTTTCGGTAGGCGCGTTTGTGGAAAGGCTAACATGCGGGTTCGCGTCGGCTCAATCGCAACGCGTGCCTTCACAAGGCGAAATGGCCGTTCTACAGCTTTGCCCATGGATATGCGCGCGATCTTGATGGGGCTGGCCTTTGCGGCAATGTGGTCCTCTGCCTTCACCTCTGCCCGGATCATCGTCGCGGCCGCGCCGCCGCTCAGTGCGCTGGCCCTGCGGTTCTTGATCTCGGGTCTGATCGCCGTGGCCATTGCCCTGTTCCTGCGGCAAAGCTGGCGCCTGACGCGGACGCAATGGCGGGCGACCATCATCTTTGGGATATGCCAGAACGCGCTGTATCTCGGGCTGAATTTCGTTGCGATGCAGACGGTCGAAGCCTCTCTGGCGGCAATCATTGCCTCGACGATGCCGCTCATCGTGGCGCTTCTGGGCTGGGCGGTGTTCAGGGAGCGACTGCTGCCGCAGGCCACGCTGGGCCTGCTCGCCGGTGTTGCCGGTGTCGCGCTCATCATGGGGGCGCGGTTTGGCGGCGGGATGGACCTGTTCGGGGTTGCGTTGTGCGTCCTGGGGGCCTTGGCGCTCGCCGTGGCGACGCTGACGCTGCGCGGTGCCAGCTCGGGTGGGAACTTCATGATGATCGTCGGGTTGCAGATGCTGATCGGCTCTGTCGCACTGTGGGTGCCAGCGCTTCTGCTGGAAACCTGGGACGTCACCTGGACGCCGCGGCTGACAGTGGCCTTTGCCTATACCACCCTGGTGCCGGGTCTGGCGGCGACCTTCGTTTGGGTGCTGCTGGTGGACCGCATCGGCGCCGTGCGTGCAGCCACCTTCCATTTCCTCAACCCGTTCTTCGGTGTAGCCATCGCAGCGGCTTTGCTGGGCGAGGATCTGCGGGTGCTGGATATGGTCGGCGTGGCTGTTATCGCGGCGGGCATTCTCCTCGTGCAAACGGCGCGCCTGCCGTCATCCGTGCCCGGAAAGGGCTGATCCGCTCAAAGTCGCCGTATTTTTGGGGTGGTTTGCTAGGGTTTGTTTACAGAGCCAGCCTACGGTCAAGCCGAACATTTGCAGGGGCACCGGCACGCCCCCTGCACGGCTTGAGGTGACGCATGAGCAGATTTTCCATTCGAATCCAGGTTATTTTCCTGGCTGGGACACTTCTGGCTGCGATGCTCGCGTTATCGGGACTGAACTGGTTTGCGCAACGACAACTGGGCTTGTCCATCCAGACAGCTGACCAGCTGAGTTCAGAAATGTCCATCCTGTCAGGGATGATGGAAACCATCGACGAATCCGTATCAAACTTGCTTTTCGTCGCGGTGGACCGGGACAGGGAGTGGTCGATCTTCACCGACGGGATTTCCGAGGTGCGTCGAACGATCGTCGAATCGGAGGAGGTCTTCGGCGACGGCACGGTGGACCATCTCGAAATCCAAAAGGGCTTGGCAGAAGTCGACGTATTGCTCGCCGAAATGGAGGCGTTTTACGATACCACAGAAGAAGAGCTCTCTTGGGGCATCGTCACCACCGCGAACGCGGAGATGCTCCCGCGACTTACCGGCGCCGAAGAACGGTTGGGCGCGGTCATGGACAATATCTCGCTGAAAATCGAAGAAATGTATGCCAGCGCCAATTCCGAGGTCGCGCGGTTGAACCAGTTGGTCATGGCGGGCAACATGATCGCGATTGTGCTGGGAGTGGTGCTCTCCTATCTGTTCGGACGCCATCTGAGCCAACCCATCGAGCGGGCACGCAGTCGCATCGCAAGACTGAGCGAGCAGGACTACGACAGCCCGATCGAAGATCAGGCGCGCGGGGACGAAGTTGGGCATATCGCGCGTAGTCTGAACGATCTGCGACGTATCCTGCGCGACGCCGAGCAATCCGATAACCGCATCAAGGAGGAGAACGGTCGCCGGGTGGACCTCTTTCAGACGCTCAGCGTGGCCATGAGCAAGCTCCGCAGCGGGCAACTGACAGAGCGCATCGCGTCCGAAGAATGGCGGGATCTCGGAGAAAGCTACGTGAAGCTGTGTCGCGACTTCAACGATCTCGCGTCTGCCCTGCAGTCTTTGGTAGATTCGCTCAGATCCAGCACCTCCACCGTCCAAACCAATGCCAGTGAACTGTCAGGCATGTCTGACGAAATGTCCCGCCGCGCCGAGATGCAGGCCGCCACGCTGGAACAATCGGCAGCTGCGCTGGACGTCCTGTCCGTCGGCGTAAAGACTGCAGCGGACAAGGCGCAGGACGCCGACGAAAAGGTGGTTGAGGGGCGGCGCCGGGCAGAGCAGGGCGGAGAAGTCATGGAGCAGGCGTTGAAAGCCATGAGTTCGATTGCAAAATCGTCCGAGCAGATCAGTCAGATCATCGGCGTGATCGATGACATCGCCTTTCAGACCAACTTGCTGGCACTGAACGCAGGCGTGGAAGCAGCACGTGCCGGCGAATCCGGAAAGGGCTTTTCCGTCGTAGCGTCAGAGGTCCGGGGCCTCGCACAACGAGCGTCTGAGTCCGCCAATGAGATCAAGGAACTTGTCCTGAACAGCGTGTCACAGGTCGAAGACGGTGAACGGTTGGTTCAGGCCACCAGCCAGACACTCAGCCACATCGTGGAGAGCGTCACGGAGGTCTCGGAGATGGTTTCGGGAATTGCCACCTTGTCTCGCGAACAGGCGCGTGGCGTTGAAGAAATAAACATCGGCATCGGCGAGCTGGACAAGGTGACCCAGCAAAACGCTGCAATGGTCAGTCAGACGAGTACCGCCAGCCAGCAATTGACGGTCGAGGCGACCAGATTGTCGGATCTTCTGACGCGCTTTACCGGCGGGAACGTGACTGCTGGTGGCATTGGCGCCGATGGCGGCATGCCGGAAATGTTTGACCACACGAATGAAATCGAATTGTTTGACGACGTTCCGCCGTTGCCATCGGCAGCTGTCGCGAAACCGCCGCAGAAGCCGGGGGCCAAACCTCAAGGACACGGTTACAATGCGTCCAAGAGTGGCGCCGACATATCGAAAAAGCCTGAGAAACTTCAAAAGGAGATTCTTGTTCATGGCAGTTGGGCCGCAGAAATTGCGGACCCAGAGCCCGTCCCGATGGCTGTAGAAGAGCCGCTGGTGGTGAATGCCATAAGGGTTCCAGCGGCGACGCCGCGCCCTGCGGCCAGCAAGGACGATGCGTGGTCGGATTTTTGATGCGAGAACCCTCGGTGTAGCCGAAGCGGGACAGAGACTCAGCCGATTACGCCACCTGCGGCTCCGACCTGCCCGCGATGCAGCAGCAAGTGATCCAGTAGAACACAGGCCATCATGGCTTCGCCGACCGGAACGGCGCGGATGCCGACGCAAGGATCGTGACGGCCTTTGGTGATGATCTCTGTTGCTTCGCCGGACTTCGTGATCGTTTGACGTGGCCGCAGGATCGAAGAGGTTGGTTTGACAGCAAAGCGTACGACCACGTCCTGCCCCGTGGAAATGCCACCGAGAATGCCGCCCGCATGGTTGGAAGAGTAAACCGGCTGGCCGTCATTCCCGAGGAAAATTTCGTCGGCGTTCTCTTCGCCGGTCAGTTCCGCTGCGCGCATGCCTTCGCCGATCTCGACACCCTTGACCGCGTTGATCGACATCATCGCCGCCGCGAGGTCCGTATCGAGCTTGCCGTAAATCGGTGCACCGAGCCCTGCGGGGACACCGCGCGCCACGACCTCGATAACGGCACCGACGGAATTGCCGGACTTGCGGAGTTCATCCAGTTCACCCGCCCATTGCGCCGCCATGACCGCATCCGGGCACCAAAAGGGATTCTGATCGATCTGCATCATGTCATAACGTGAGGGGTCGGCCTTTGAACGGCCCATTTGCACCATGTAGCCTTGGATTTCGACAGTAGGCGCCAGCGCAGTCAGCGCCGCCCGGGCCAACCCGCCCGCAGCAACCCGCGCCGCGGTTTCACGCGCCGACGACCGCCCGCCGCCGCGGTAATCGCGAATGCCGTATTTCTGGAAATAGGTAATATCGGCGTGGCCGGGACGGAATTTTTCGGCAATATCGCCGTAATCCTTCGAGCGTTGATCGGTATTCTCGATCATCAGCTGAACGGAAGTGCCGGTGGTCCGCCCTTCGAACACCCCGGACAGGATCCGCACCGCATCCGGCTCGCGGCGCTGGGTCGTGTACTTGTTCTGCCCCGGCTTTCGCTTGTCCAGCCAGACCTGAAGCTGCGCCTCGTCCACTTCAATCCCCGGCGGCACGCCATCGACGGTCGCGCCAAGCGCGGGTCCGTGGCTTTCGCCCCAGGTGGTGATGCGGAACAGATGGCCGAAGGTGTTGAGGCTCATGGGCAGTCTCCTTTGCGTCGGTGGTCTAGGGCAGCCGCGCCATGCGCTCAAGGGGTTTTGGCTTGGTTGCGTCGGCGCGCGGGGCGCGTTCGGTCCGGGCGCATACGCGCGCGGGGGCTTTCGGCTTGCACGCCTGCGCCCGCGGCAATAGGGTGCGCCTCACCTCGGGGTGGCGGAGCACGATCCGTCTGAGATTTGCGTAAGCGCATCAACCCGTTGAACCTGAACCGGTTAACACCGGCGGAGGGAAGGTGCAGGCCGACCAAGTGTCTGCCGAACTGATCCCCTCGCGCCGCAAATAAGGAGGATGCCATGAAGGCACCGATATTTGCTGCGGGATTGTTGCTGGCCACCAGTGCGGTGGCTCAGGAAAACGTCCTGACCGTCTATGCCCCGGACTATTTCACGTCCGAATGGGGCCCGGGCCCCAAGATCGAGGAACTGTTTGAGGCGCAGTGTGGCTGTGATCTTCAGTTCAAGCCGGGCGAGTTGCTGCCGCGCCTGATGCTGGAAGGCGACCGGACCGAAGCCGACGTGGTGATCGGCCTGAACACCGACGTGACCAAGAAGGCGCGCGAAAGTGGGCTGTTCGCGCCGCATGGTGTGGACCTGTCGCCACTGACGCTGCCGATCGAATGGACGGACGACACGTTCCTGCCGTTCAACTATGGCCACACGGCATTCATCTATGACACGACAAAGATGGAGGCGCCCGCGTCGTTTGACGCGCTTCTGGAGGCGCCCGACGACCTGCGGCTGGTGATCCAGGACCCGCGCACTTCGATCTCGGGCCTCGCGCTGGTGCTCTGGGTGCAGGAGGTCTACGGCGACAAGGCACAGGACGCCTGGGCGAAACTTGCGCCGAAAATCGTCACGGTGACAAAGGGTTGGTCGGAAAGCTACGGCATGTTCAACGACGGCGAGGCGGATATGGTGCTGTCTTACACGACCTCGCCCGCCTATCACATCATCGCCGAGGAAGATGTGACCAAGAAGGCCGCGATCTTTCCCGAGGGGCATTATTTCATGGTCGAGCTGGCGGCCAAGGTGGCCGGGACCGACCAGCCCGAACTGGCGCAACAGTTCATGGACTTTATCCTCAGCCATGATTTCCAGTCGATGATCGCCACCGGCAACTGGTCGATTCCAGCGGCGCTGGACAAGGCAGAGTGGCCGGAGGGCTTCCAGAAGCTCGACCTGCCGGAGAACGTACTGTTCTACTCCGAAGACGAAGCCGCCGCGCTGCGGGATGAGGCCATCGAGGCATGGCGCGCCGCGCTGTCTCAGTAATTGCGGGGCTGGCCCTGGCGCTTTTGACGCTGGGGCCAGTGATCGTCGTTCTGAACCGGGCCGGGGGGCTATCGGCCCTCGGGCCCGGACTGCTGAAGGCCGGGGATTGGCAGGCTGTCCGGTTCACGTTGTGGCAGGCGCTGCTGTCCGCAGGGGTCAGCGTCGCCTTGGCTGTTCCGGTGGCCAAGGCGTTGGTGAGGCAGCGCTTTCCGGGGCGGGCTGCTCTGGTCACGCTGATGGGGGCGCCGTTCATCCTGCCGGTGATTGTGGCTGTCATGGGGCTGATCGCGGTGTTCGGGCAGGCGGGTCTGGTGAACGATCTGCTGGGCGCCTTGGGGCTGCCCGGTGTCGACGTCTACGGGCTGCACGGAGTTGTTCTGGCGCATGTGTTCTTCAACCTGCCCTTGGCGGTGCGGATGCTGCTGAACGGTTGGCAGGCGGTTCCGGGCGAGCGTCTCCGGCTGGCGTCCTCGTTGGGACTGACGCGTGGCGCGATGTGGCGGGTCGTGGATTGGCCGGTGGTGACGCGGGTGGCTCCAGGGGCTTTCGTGGTGATTTTTGTCATCTGCCTGACGAGTTTCGCGGTCGCTTTGACGCTGGGCGGCGGGCCGCGGGCCACGACGGTGGAACTGGCGATCTATCAGGCCATGCGATTCGATTTTGATCTCGGGCGGGCGGCAGTTTTAAGCCTGATGCAGCTGGCCTTGGGGCTGGCTGCGGGCCTTGTGGCGTTGAAGGTCGCGAGAACCGAAGGGTTTGGCGTCGGGCGAGATCGGACGTTGCTGCGCCGGGACGGATGCGGGTGGACGCGGCTTTGGGATTTTGGCTGGATCACGCTTGCGGCCTTGTTTCTTTTGGTGCCCTTGGGGGCGGTGGTGGCACGCGGCGTGCCCGGATTGGCCCTGTTGCGGGCGGATACGCTGATCGCCGCTGGCCATTCACTGGCGGTTGCTGCGGTGTCGACGGTGCTGTGCATGGCATGGGCCGTGGCCTTGGCGAACAGACGCGGCGAGCTGCTGTCCCTCGCGGCGATCACCGTGTCGCCCTTGGTTCTGGGGACCGGGCTGTTCCTGATGCTGCGTCCATATGTGAACCCGTTCAGCATGGCTCTGCCCGTGACGGCCTTGGTCAACGCCTTGATGGGGTTGCCTTTTGCGCTGCGGATCATCACGCCTCAGGCCGAGGCGGTGCAGGCGGATTTCGGACGTCTGCGGGCGTCACTTGGGCTGACGGCATGGGCCTGGTTGCGGCTGGTCTGGCTGCCGCGCCTGCGTCGCCCGATGGGCTTTGCCGCCGGGTTGGTGGCGGCGCTGGCCATGGGGGACCTCGGCGTGATCGCGTTGTTCGCCGACCCGGATCGAGCGACGCTGCCCTTGCAGGTCTATCGGTTGATGGGGTCTTACCAGATGGAGGCCGCCGCCGGTGCGGCGCTGTTGTTGCTGGGGCTGAGCCTTGGCGCGTTTGTCCTGCTGGACAGGGGAGGGCGGCTTGCTGAGGTTTGAAGAAGTCCGGATCGCGATGGATCGTGGCACGCTGGACGCGGATCTGGCCTTGGGGCCGGGGCGGCGTGTGGCGGTGCTTGGGCCTTCGGGGGCGGGAAAATCCACGCTTCTGGACGTGATCGCCGGTTTCCGGGCACCGTTGTCGGGCCGGATCAGCTGGGAGGGGCGCGACCTGTCCGCCGTGCCGCCCGAGAAGCGCCCGGTGTCGATCCTTTTTCAGGACGGCAACCTGTTCCCGCATCTCGACCTTGCCCGGAACCTTGGGCTGGCGTTGCAGCCCGGCGGGCAGCGGCCGGGACCCGAAGAGATGGCGCGGATCGAAGGCGCGTTGCGGCGCGTGGGGCTGGACGGCTACGCCCGCCGCAAGCCCGGCACCCTGTCGGGCGGGCAGCAAAGCCGCGCGGCACTGGCGCGGGTGCTTCTGATGGCGAGACCTGTTCTGCTGCTGGACGAACCGTTTGCAGCACTCGGGCCGGGATTGAAGAAAGACATGCTGGCCGTGGTGCGCGAGGTGGCCGGGGCATTGGGGGCCCTGACCCTCATGGTCACGCATGACCCCGAAGACGCCCGTTCTTTTGCGCAGGATGTCGTTCTGGTGGCCGAAGGGCTGGTGCATCCGCCCGCCCCGACACGCGCATTTTTCGAAGTCCCGCCAAAGGCATTCCGCGCCTACATGGGAGAGTAACCCCGGTTATCTCCCTGCGCCGACTCGCGGCTTGCGGTGGGAGAGACAGTGCGGATTGCCACCTCTGCGTCCGTCGTTTCTAGCCTCGAAAGGCTGCGGACCACACCAGTGATGATCCGATTCGTGCGGGTATTCCCTTGCCCGGATGTGTCGGAACATGCCCGGGTTTGGAGAAAATCATTCCCCGAAGATCGTGGCGGCAACCGAGTGCGCATCTACAAAAAACAGGATCTTCTTTAAATTTTTCTTGGCCCTGCGCGCGGGGCCGTCAAGGGCAACGCCTTGGGGCGGCTGAGGGGACGCGATGCGGGCAAAGAAAAAGCCCCGCGCGCGGCGGGGCTTTTCGGAGATTGGGGGCACGGTCGGCGCTCTGGCCAGACCGGTGCCGATCAATGCTTGCGCTTGATCGGGGCCCAGATGCGCTTGTTCACCAAGTACAGCAGGACCGAGAGGATCAGCAGGAAGAAGACGCCGATAAAGCCGGCTTCCTTGCGCTGGTTCAGCTTCGGCTCGGCGGCCCACATCAGGAACGCCGCGACGTCCTGCGCCTCGTGGTGCAGCGAGTTGGAGTGGCCGTCGTCAAAATCGACGTCCTCGCCCATCAGCGGCTGGCCCATTGCGATCCAGGAACCGGGCACGGTGTGGTTGCCGTGCTCGTCCTTGCACTCCTCGGGGTAGCCACCCACGGCGAAGACCGCGTTGTAGCTGCCGGGGAAGTCCTCGGGGGCGCATTCCGGTGCCTCGTGGTAGCCGGTCAGCAGGGAGGCGATGTATTCCGGACCGCCCATGCCTTTGACGAACTGGTTGATGCCCAGACCGTAGGGGCCATGGAAGCCCGCGCGCGACTTGGCCATCAGCGACAGGTCAGGTGCGCCCGCGCCGGTGTTCGCCGGGAACTTGTCCGCCGGAACCGCCTCGCGGAAGTCGCCTTCGCCGCCGTTCAGCGTGCGGTCCCAGACCTGGAGCTGCGACGCATAGGCGAACAGCTGGTCCTCGTTGTAGCCCAGAGCCGCGAGGTCGCGGATCGGGACGTACTTGAGGCCGTGGCAGGCCGAGCAGACTTCGGTGAAGATCTTCAGACCGCGCTGAAGCTGCATCTGGTCGTATTTGCCGAAGGGACCTTCGAAGGGGAAGGCGAAGTCTTCGACGTGGGGTGTGGCTCCGGCGGCAAATGCGCCGGTGCCAAGACCGAGGGCCGTCAGGGCCGCGAGGGTGAGTTTCTTGAACATCTCTTGCGATCCTCTTGTCTTATTCCGCCGGAGTCGCGGTGGACTTGGGCGGATAGTGCGCGTCGAAGTCCTCTTCGATGGTCGCGGGCTGCGGCAGCGGCTTTTCGAGGACACCCAGCAGCGGCAGGATGACGAAGAAGTAGCCGAACCAGTAAGCAGCAGCGATCAGCGAGAAGGAGGCGTAGGGCTCTTCAGCGGGCATCGCACCCAGCCACATCAGGGCCATGAAGTCGATGCAGAGCAGCCAGAACCACCACTTGAACATCGGGCGATACTTGCCCGAACGCACGCGGGAGGTGTCCAGCCACGGTGCCAGTGCCATCGCGAGGATTGCACCGAACATCGCGATCACGCCGAAGAACTTCGCGTCGATGATGCCGTTGGTGATGAAGGATGCGAACTGAACGACCCAGACTTCGGAGGTGAAGGCACGCAGGATCGCGTAGAACGGTAGGAAGTACCATTCCGGAACGATGTGCGCCGGGGTCGAGAGCGGGTTCGCCTCGATGTAGTTGTCGGGGTGACCCAGGTAGTTCGGCATGAAGCCGACGATGGCGAAGAAGACCGCCAGGATCACGGCCAGCGCGAACAGGTCCTTGATGACGTAGTAGGGCCAGAACGGAACCGTGTCCTTCTCGGCCTCGGCCTTGGAGCCGCGGCGCACTTCGACACCTGTCGGGTTGTTGTTCCCGGTGGTGTGGAAGGCCCAGATGTGAACGGCCACGAGGGCGGCGATCACGAAGGGCAGCAGGTAGTGCAGCGAGAAGAAGCGGTTCAGCGTGGCGTTGTCCACGGCCGGTCCGCCCAGCAGCCAGGTCTGGATGGCCTCGCCCACGCCGGGGATGGCGCCGAACAAGCCGGTGATGACGGTCGCGCCCCAGAAGGACATCTGACCCCAGGGCAGAACGTAGCCCATGAAGGCGGTGCCCATCATGCACAGGTAGATCAGCATGCCGATGATCCAGGTGATCTCGCGCGGTGCCTTATACGACCCGTAGTAGAGACCACGGAAGATGTGCAGGTACACGGCCACGAAGAACAGCGATGCGCCGTTGGCGTGCAGGTAGCGGATGAAGTGGCCGCCGTTCACGTCGCGCATGATGTGCTCGACCGAGGCAAAGGCCAGGTCCACGTGCGGCGTGTAGTGCATCACCAGGATGACCCCGGTGGCGATCTGCAGCACGAGGCAGAAGGTCAGGATGATGCCCCAGATCCACATCCAGTTGAGGTTCTTGGGCGTGGGGATCATGATGGTGTCATAGAGCAGACCAACGATGGGCAGGCGCGAGTGCACCCACTTCTCGATGCCGGTCTTGGGCTCGTAATGATCGTGCGGGATTCCAGCCATGTTACGCGCTCCTTAACCCAGCAGGATGGTCGATGCGTCGACCCAGGAGGTCGGCGGGATGTGCAGGTTCTCGGGCGCCGGGCCCTTACGGATACGGCCTGCCATGTCGTAGTGCGAGCCGTGGCACGGGCAGAACCAGCCGCCAAAGTCACCGGCATCGCCCAGCGGCACGCAGC
Organism: Sagittula sp. S175; assembly: GCF_049800975.1. Taxonomy (NCBI): domain Bacteria; kingdom Pseudomonadati; phylum Pseudomonadota; class Alphaproteobacteria; order Rhodobacterales; family Roseobacteraceae; genus Sagittula; species Sagittula sp. S175. The sequence continues at coordinate 88,789 of NZ_JBNAGB010000012.1, read as the reverse complement.
CGAGGTGGGTGCAGACGCCCATCTGGACCAGCCACTGGCCTTCGGGGCCTTCGGCGCCCTCGGGGTTCGGCGTGGTGCGGTTTGCGTCGGTCGCCGGTGCAGAGGGGTCCAGGTTCTCGTTGCGCGCCAGCGTGTCGACCAGCGGCGAGGCGGACCCATCGGCAATCGCCGCGTCCTGTTCTGCCGCCCGAGCGATCTCGTCTTCGGTGCGGTGGCGGATGAAGACCGGCTTGCCCAGCCATTTCACCGTCAGCTGTGCGCCCGGCTCGACGCCGGAAATGTCCACACGAATGGTGGACAGCGCCCGCACATCCGCGGAGGGGTTCATCTGGTTGACCAGCGGCCAGACTGCCGCGCCCGTGGTGACGGCCCCGGCGCCTGCAGCGGCGTAGTAGAGGAAGTCCCTGCGGGTGGCATCATGATCGTCAGCGTGTGACACGATTGTCGCTCCCTAGTTCGGGGCCCGAGGAAGCGCCCTCCGGCCGAGATACGTCAAAACGCATGGGCGGAGTCATGCCGACTCTGTCCATGCGAATTCAGACGCGTATCTACCCGTCACCTTTGGTGTGGTAAAGCATACAAAAGCCACACTTTGACAGGCGGGCGGATGTGTCGCAATTGAAACCCACCCGGGCGAGGTTTAGCTAGGACCCGAGCAGAGGGAGTTCGTCAGATGAAACGTCTGATTCCGGGCGCGGCGCTGGCAGCCGCAATCACCGCATCCATGGCCGTTCCGGTCGCCGCCGAGACCGAGCTTTCGGTCTACATGGGCTGGCAGACCTTGCCGCACAGCCGCATCAAGGGCGAGCTGCCCAACAACGGCGGGTCTTACAACGAGCTGGTCGGATGGGAGGGCAAGCCCTTCTCGTCGCCGCCGTATTACGGCGCGCGGGCGACGTGGTGGAAGTCCGAAACACTGGGGTTCGGCATCGAATACACCCACACAAAGGCCTATGCGCCGGGTTCGGTGAAGACTGCGCTGGGCTTTGACCGGCTTGAGTTTTCTGACGGGCACAACGTGGCGACCCTCAACGTGATGAAGCGCTGGCCCGACAAGTGGGGGACCATGACGCCCTATGTCGGCGGCGGGATCGGCTTTGCCTTCCCGCATGTGGACGCAAGCCATGTGAGCGGATCGCGGACCTATGGTTTCCAGGTCACCGGACCGGCGGCGCGGGTGCTGGCGGGGGCGACGATGCCGATCAACGACCGCTATTCCGTTTTCGGCGAATACCAGTTCACCTATTCGTCGAACGAAGGCACCTTCGACCAGGGCGGCACCTTCAAGACCGACATCAAGACCAACGCGCTGAACGTCGGCATTTCGATGAAATTCTGAAGAAATTTGCCTCTCAGGGCAAAGCGGGCGGGCCATCTGGTCCGCCCTTTTTCGTCGGCGCGGGCGGAAACTTGCAAAGTTTCCGGAACGGTTTCTTTGCAAGGAACCGGGGCGCGTCAGGCCGGCTGGGTCGCCTGCATGGCCGCGCGTTGGCCGAAGGCTTCGAACCACGCGGCCAGCGTCGGGCGACCGGTGCGCCAGCTGCGCACGTCATGGCGGAAGTCGATGTACCCCAGTGCACAGCCCACGGCGATCTGGCCCATGTCGAGCGGCCCGTTCAGGTGGCTCATCCAGCGGGTTTCAAGGGCGTCCAGCGCGCGGGCGACCTTTGTCCACTGGCCCTCGATCCAGTCCATCGACACCTTTTCCTGCGGGCGGAAGCGCTCTTCATAGACGATCAGGACGGAGGCCTCCATCATGCCGTCGGCGGTGGCCTCCAGCGTCAGCGTGTCCCAAAGGCGCTTCTCCGGATACAGGTTCGTGCCCGCCCGCGCATCGAGGAAGCGGCAGATCACCCTTGAATCATAAAGGGTTGGGCTGTTCTCGCGGATGAGGGCGGGGATCTTGCCCACCGGGTTGGCAGAGGCCAGCGTCGGGTCGGAGGCCAGTGGCGTGGTGGTGACGTTCACCCGTTCGACATCGTCCATCTGCCCGGTTTCATGCAGCGTGACCATGACCTTACGCACAAAGGGCGAGGCGGGGGAGTAGAGCAGTTTCATGACGGGTCTCCTTCCATTGTCTGAATGGATGGCAGAGCGGGGCGCATGGCTCAAGGGAAATGCGGGGCCAGCGTACGGTGGTTTTACCGGGGTTTCCAGTCCATGCAGGTTAAACCACCGTGCAGCGGGGTAACGGAGCGTGCGCTCTGCGTGGGGTGCCATATGTGGGTGTTTTCGAAATTTCCGGCACAACGGGTTAAGGGGTATTAACCTTTCACCCCTCTACCTTAACGCGCGAACCGGCCGGATTCCCGATGATTCCCGGCCGGTTCTTAACCTTTGGGTGAGTCGGGGTGCGAAACCCCGTTGCGTGAAAATCTTTCGCGTTAACCGTGGCGAAAAACCGCGGTTTCCGGCCAAAGCCACGGTCGCCGTCAGGGGCTGATTTGCGGCCAGAGGGCCAGCACCAGCGGCAGCGTCACGACCGCGACCAGCGTCTGAAAGGTGATGAGGGCGGCCATGTAGGGGCCGTCTCCGCCCAGTTGCCGGGTGAGGACGTAGGCGGTCGAGGCCGTGGGAATGGCGGAAAAGGCCACCAGCACCAGCGCGGCGTCGGCTGGCAGGCGGAAGGCCAGCGCCACGGCCATGGCAAGGGCGGGCATGGCAATCAGGCGCAGTGCCGAGACGCCGAGCAGCGCGGGCAGGTCGCGACGCAGCCCGTCCATGCGCAGCGCCGCGCCGACGCACAACAGGCCGAGGGGCAGGCTGCCCTGTGCCAGCAGCGCGGCAAAGTTCTGCAACCCGAAGGGCAGGCCAATGCCGGTGCTGGCAAGGGTCAGCCCGACGACGCAGCCCAGCACCAGCGGGTTGCGCAGCACGGTCATCAGCAGGACTCGCGGGCGTGCACGGCCCGACAGGGCGATGATAGACAGGACGTTCACCAGCGGCACCGCGATGGCGAGGTAGACCGCGGCAGAGGTCGCGCCGTCGCTGGGGGCCATGCGGGTGATGACGGCAAAGCCGAGGTAGGTGTTGAAGCGGATGACGCCCTGAAGCGTGGGGCCGAAGCGCTCCGGTGGCGCGGGGGTCCAAAGGCGCAGCAGCACCATGACCCCGGCGGCGATCAGGATCGTGGTCGCGCCCGCAGCCCCCATGCGCAGCAGGTCCGGGTCGCTGACGGGCGCGCGCGACAGGCTGGAAATCAGCAGCGCCGGGAAGAGGACGAAGTAGTTCAGTTTCTCGGCGGCAGGCCAGAAGTCGGCGGAGGGGATGCCGCGCCGCGCCAGCACCGCGCCAAGGCAGATCGCGGCAAAGAGCGGCCAGATGGTGGTTATCAGCAACTCAGCCCGCCTTGGGGTGGCAGGCCTCGTAGACCTGCATCAGGTGGACCTGGTCGACGGCGGTATAGGCCTGCGTCGTGGACAGCGAGGCATGGCCGAGCAGTTCCTGGATGGCGCGCAGGTCACCGCCCGCTTGCAATAGATGCGTGGCAAAGCTGTGCCGCATGGCGTGCGGCGTGGCCGAAGACGGCAGGCCCAGTTGCATGCGCGAGCGTTCCGTGACCTTGGCGATGTGGCGGCCGTTCAGCGGCCCGCCGCGTGCGCCGCGAAAAACGTGTTCGTCGGGCGTCATCGGGTAGGGGCAGAGCGTCAGATAGGCCTCGACCGCGCGGCGGGCAACGGGGAGGACCGGGACAAGGCGTTCCTTGTTGCCCTTGCCGATGATGCGCAGGCTGTCGCCCAGCGGCAGGTCGCGGCCCTTGAGGCCAAGAGCTTCGGAGATGCGCAGACCGCAGCCATAGAGCAGCTTGACGACGGCGGTGTCGCGGGCGCCCTGCCAGCTGTCCTTTGTCTGGTGCTCGACCGTTTCGATCATGGCGCGGGCGGCGTCTTCGGTCAGGGGGCGGGGGAGTTTCTTCTGGAACTTCGGCGCACGTGTGGCGAGGACGGCGGTGGGCTCGAACCCCTCGCGTTCGGATAGCCAGCGGTAGAAGGTTTTCACCGCCGACAGCTTGCGCGCCACGGAGCGCGGCGAGATGTCGTCGCGGCGCAGATGCGCCATCCATGCGCGCATGTCCGAGGTGGTGATGCGGGCGAGGGGCGCCAGCCCCTGCGGTTCGCCATGGTGCAGCGTCATGAAGACGATGAAGTCCAGCACATCGGCACGATAGGCGGTGATCGTGTTCTCGGACGCGTCTTTCAGGGCGCGCGCATGGTCGAGCCATGTGGTCAGGGCGTGGCGGGCGGCGTGCGAGATGTCGAGGGTCATGCGGGTCCGTTCACGCGTCTTCGCGTGCCTTTGAGGGTCCCCCGGGGTTTCGTGTCAGGCTGGCAGGCCCTTGGTTTACGACAACCAGCGCCGCATGCCGCGTTCGAACACGCCCGCGAAGAAGGCCAGCAGGTCGGTGCCCTGTTGCGGGGTGAACTGGTGCGGATCCTCGGAGCCCATGACCAGCAGGCCCGGCAGGCGGCCGGGGCCGAAGTCGAGCTTCAGGCAGGCCTCGGAGCGGATCCATTCGGCGCGCGTGCCGTACACTCGGCCGTCGCCATGGCTGATCTGGCGCAGGGTGACGGGGCGGATCGGTGCCTCGCGGTTGCCGGCGATGAAGCTTTCGACAAAGCCCGGTTCGGCCACGGACAGCACCTCGCCCAGACGGCGGATGACCGGTTCGTTGTCGTTCTGCTGGCTTTCCAGCACCAGTTTAACCACGTCGACGCGCAGGATCTGGGCGACTTCGCCGCCGAGGTCGCGCAGGAAGGGTTCGAAATCCAGCGGGTCCAGCATGCGCAGGATGGCGCGGTGTATCTGGTTGGTCCCGGCGAGGTTTTCATAGGCGGCGGCGATGACGCTGCGATGGGTGTCTTCGAGCCGGTCAAGGCGCGCTTCGAGCCGTTCCATGGCGATGCCGCGCAGGTCGACGATATTGCCGCCCATGGCCCGCTCGTTGGCGGCGATCAGCGCGTGCATGAGGTCCTTGTCGTCAAGGATCATGTCGGGGCGCGAAATGATCGTCTCGCGGAGGGACTCCTCGATTCGGGCGGTGCTGGTCATGTGCTGTCCTGTATCGGGGCCCCGATGGGGCAAGTGCCGTCGCTCGATGGGCGTGTTTGCACGCCCTGTGTTCTGAATTGGTCATTTTTTGCCCCGGCGGGGGCGTTGCTGTCAAGAAATTCCGGCCCGTTTCCGGGCGACAGCGCGCGAAACGCGGCGCTTTGGGCACGGGGGATTCCGTGGCAAGCTGGGGGCAGGGAGGATCGACCATGCCACATATCCACGTCAGCGACGCGGTGCAGACCGTTTTGACCACCTTCGAGACCAGCCCCGGCAACTGCCAGGACCTGCTGGACGAGTTGCGGGAGGCCTATGCCGGTTTCATCTCGGAGCAGCCCGGTTTCGTTGCCGCCGGGTTGCACGTGAATGACGCGCAGACCCGTATCGCGAATTATTCGCAATGGCGGCGGCGCGAGGACTTCCTTGCCATGTTACGATCTGATGAGATGCGGGCGGTGAACAAGCGTCTGAACGCGCTGTGCCGGTCGTTCGAGCCGGTGCTGTACGACGTTGCGGCGGTGTTCTGAGTGTAGGAGGCCCGGTTGGGCATACTGGACGCCCTGAAGGGCAAGAAGGCGCTGGAGCCGGAGGTGCTGAGGGTCGCGTAGTTGAGCGCGCGGGTGCAGCCGTTGGGGTGGGGCGACTATGTCGAGGACCCGCTGACGAAACAAGCGCGGATCGTGCAGATCGCGTGATGTGTCGCCCGGTATCGGGCGACACATAGGGGCATAGGATTAGGCAGCGACCGCTGCGGCCACGTCGCTGGCGGCGAAGCGGAAGCCGGAGCCGCGGACGGTGTCAATGTCCACCGCGCCCGCCGAGGCCTGAAGGCAGGAGCGCAGGTTGCAGATGTAGACGTCGAAGACGCGCGCATCCGGTTCGTTTTCAAGGCCGTAGATGTGCGACAGCAGCTCTGCCCGCGTCACCAATTGGCCGGGGCGCAGCGCGAGGTATTCCAGCAGTTCATACAGCTTGGGCGAGAGCTTCAGCGGGCAGGTCAGCATGTAGGCCTTGCGCGTCAGCAGGTCGATACGCAGCGGGCCGTGCACGATCTGCGGACGCGACAGGCCGAGGCGGCGGCGGGCGACAGCCTGAAGGGTGACCACGGCCTCTTCTGGTGGGCGGGTGGCGTCGATCACGCAGTCGGCGCCGGCGTCAAGCCATGCGGCGATCTGTTCGGATTGCGGCTTGTCCGCGACAAGCGCGATGGGCATGTCGGGAGAGATGCGGCGCAGCGCAGCCAGCGACATGCCGCGATTGGCGATCTGGTCGGCGGCGAGCACAAGCAGGTCCGCCTCGCCATGGCGCATGAAATGTTCGACGTCCTCGGGCCGGTCGGTCCGCGTCATCAGCGTGCCATTGGCCGCCAGTTCGGCGGCGAGGGTCATCATGGTCCAGTTGGTTTCGGCGATCAGGTAACGCATTGCTTTCCTCACGGTCAGTAGAGAGCGTGTCGCCCGCCGGAGGACCCGCACGGGGCCACACACATGGCGGTCGCTCGGCCCGTTCCGGATCTTCTGTCGGGTGGGGCCGGGAGGAGGTGCGTTCTGCAACCTGTGTTAATGGGATACGTTTGGATTGAGAACAAAATGTGACCCGATCACGGCGTGCGCGCGGCATGACCTGCATCAAGGCGGCGCGAAAGGAGTGGGTCCAGTGTACATTTGGTGAAAAAGGGAGAATTCGGCCATGTACAGGAACATTCTGGTGCCGCTGGCGATGGATGAAGGCAGCGAGGACCGCATCCGCAAGTCGATCGCCGTGGCAGAGGCGCTGGCGACCGAGGGCGCGAAGATCACGCTGCTGCACGTCATGGAGCAGGTGCCGGGTTACGTCGATACCTACCTGCCGCACGATTACATGGACGAGCTGCGCAAGGCCCTGGAGGATCGGATCGCGCAACTGGCGACCGAGGTCGACGGCGCGCAAGGGGTGATCGTGATCGGCCATGCCTCGCGCGGGATCCTCGACTATGCGGCGGCAAACGACGTCGATCTGGTGGTGATCGCCTCGCACCGTCCGGGCATGGGGGATTTCCTCATCGGCTCGACCGCGGCGCAGGTTGTGCGCCACGCGCAATGCTCTGTGCACGTACTGCGTTGACTTTGCCCTGCGGCGGGATCACCTCGGCTGCATGGACAAGCTTTATGAACTGACGGAACGGGACGGGCTGCCAGAGGCGCTGAAGGTGCTTCTTGAGGCCTATCCGCGCGAGGTGTGGCAGGCGCATCCGAACTTTGCCGGGCTGGTGGCCTTCTGGCTGGAACGCCACGAGATGTTCCGTCAGCTCTGCGAGGTGATGGGCACGGATGCCGAGGGCGTCGTGGACGGGCGCATGGACCCGCAGCAGATGAAGGGGCGGCTGTCGCGCTATGGCTCGATGCTGTTGCAGAACCTGCACGGGCATCACCAGATCGAGGACATGCATTACTTTCCCATGCTGCGGCCCAAGGACACGCGGCTGGAGCGGGGCTTTGACATCCTCGACCGCGACCATCACGCGATGGACGGGCTGCTGAACCGCTTTGCCGAAGGGGCGAACGGCGTGTTGCAGGGCAAGGTGGAGGCCGGGCGGTTCCGCGAGGAACTGGCGGGCTTTGAAGGGCTGCTGTTGCGCCATCTGGCGGACGAGGAAGACCTGATCGTGCCGGTGATCCTGAAACACGGGCCGGACGGTCTGGCGTAAGCCGGGGTTCGCGCGGGGTTCCGGGTGGGACGGTTGGACGCGGTCTGCATGGCGTGCATTTGGTGTGGATGAGTCCTAGCTTTCCGGTGATGGATCGGAGGCGAGGATGAAACAGAAGGGCGCGGCACTGTCGCTGGCGGCGGCGCTGGTCTGGCCGGGCATGGCCTGGTGTCTGGCGCTGGCCTTGGGGCGGTTGCTGGAGGGCGGCTCCGGCATCTGGCCACTGGCCTTGATTTTCATTGCATTGGGCGCGGTGCGCGCGGCGCTGGAGGCAGCGGCGCAGGCCGTGCTTGCGCGGCAGGCGGATGCGGAGATCGCGGCGTTGCGGGCCGAGGTTCTGGCGGGCGAGGTTGCGACCGTCGAGCCGTCCGATCTGGGCGGTCCGGGGGCCTTGGCGGCGCTCGTGGCCGAGAAGCTGGACGCGCTGCGGCCCTACCTCATGCGCTATCGCCCGGCGATGCTGCGCGCGCGGGTGGTGCCGGTGGTGATCCTCGGGCTGGCGTTCTGGCACAGTTGGGCCGTGGGGCTGGTCCTGCTGGTGGCGGGGCCGGTGATCCCGGTCTTCATGGCTTTGGTCGGCTGGGCGGCAAAGGACGCCAGCGCGCGGCAGATGGACGAGATCGGATCGCTGAGCGACCTGCTGGTGGACCGGCTGGCGGCGCTGGCGGACATGCGGCTGGTGGGCGGGGGCGAGGCGGTGGTCGCGGGGTTCGCTGACGCCTCCGAGCGGCTGCGCGCGCGGACCATGGCGGTGCTGCGCGTCGCCTTCCTGTCCTCGACCGTGCTGGAGCTGCTCTCGGCGCTGGGCGTGGCCATGGTGGCGGTCTGGACCGGGTTCTCGCTGTTGGGTCTGGTGGCGTGGGGCGGCGAGGTGTCCCCGGCGGTGGGCATCTGGCTGCTGCTGCTGGCGCCGGAGTATTTCCAGCCTTTGCGCGATCTGGCGGCGGCTTGGCATGACAAGGCGGCGGCAGAGGCCGTGCAGGGCGATGTCGCCCGCTGGCGGGCGCAGGCGCGCGCGGCGGTGATGCGCGGCGCGGGGACGGTGCCCGAGGGGCCGCTGGTGCTGCGCGGCGTGGTGGCGCGGGGGATCGCCTATCCCGACATTCAGGTGCAGCCCGGCGAGAAGCTGGCGCTGATGGCGCCAAGCGGCGCGGGCAAGACGACCCTGCTGCGCGTGCTGGCGGGGTTGGAGCCGTTCGACGGTTCAGTGACGGTGGGCAGGGTGCCGCTGCGCGAGATCGTGGACGACTGGCGCGGGGGGCTGGGGTGGATGCCGCAGGGTCCACAGTTCCTTGGCCGGTCGCTCCGGTACAACGTGGGGTTCGGCGCGCCCTTGCGGCCCGAGGTCGTGGCGCAGGCGGCGCTGAGCGGGGTCGTCGCCGCCTTGCCCAAGGGCGACCTGACCGTGTTGGGCGAGCGCGGCGCGGGGCTGTCGGGCGGCGAGGCGCGGCGGGTGACGCTGGCGCGGGCCTTGCACGGTGCGCCGCGCGTGCTGCTGGCCGATGAACCGACCGCCGATCTGGATGCCGACACCGCCGAGGCCGTGACCGAGGGTTTGCTGGCGTTTGACGGCACGCTGATCGTGGCGACGCATGATGCGCGACTGGCGGGGAGGATGGATCGCGTGATCCATCTGGGCGCATGAGGGCGCTTTTGCGGGTCGTGACGCTGGTGCTGCGCGGGCAGCGGCGGGCGTTGCTGTGGGGGTTCCTGCTGGCGGTCACGGTACTGGCCATGGGCGCGGCGCTGCTGGGCCTGTCGGGGTGGTTCATCACCGCTGCCGCCGCCTCGGGTCTGGCGGGGACGGGGGCGCTGTTCAACGTGTTCGGGCCGTCGTCCATGGTGCGTTTCCTCGCGCTGGGACGGACGGCGGCGCGCTGGGGCGAGCGGGTGCTGACCCATGACGCGACCTTGCGGGCGCTGTCGGGGCTGCGGGTGCAGTTGTTGCGCGGGCTTCTCGCACAGCCGTACCGGGCGCTGGAGCGGCTGCGCGCCAATGCGGTGCTGAACCGGGTGACGGCGGATGTGGACGCGCTGGACGGGGTTCTGTTGCGGCTGGTGGTGCCGGGCGTGGCGGGCGGTCTGGTGGTCATCGTCGCGGGGCTGGTGGTCGGCTGGCTGGTCCACCCTTGGGTCGGGCTGTGGATCGCGGTGGGCTGGCTGCTGCTGCCGACGCTGGTCTTTGTCCTGGGGCAGCGGCTGGCGCGCGCCCCGGCGCGGCGGGTCGAGGCCGGAACGCAGGCGCTGCGGGCGCGGATGGTCGACCTGCTGGCGGCGCGCGAGGACCTGCTGGTCTACGGCCAGTTGGGGACGCAGGCAGAGCGGGTCCGGTCCGCCATGGCCTTCGAGGCCGGCGCGCGGCGCGTGCTGGAAAGGGTCGAACGGCGCATGGGCCTTGGGCTTGACCTGATCGGCGTGGCCGTCGTCGGCGGGGCGCTGGCGATTGGTGGCGCTCTGGCAGAGCAGGCAGAGGTGACAGCGGCTCAGGTCGGTCTGGGCGTGCTGGCGGCGCTGGCCCTGGGCGAGGCGGTCATGCCGGTGCGCCGTGCGCTGGCCGAAGTCGGCCGGATGGCGCAGGCGGCGCGGCGCGTGGTGCCGTCGCTGGAGGTGCCCGCGCAGCCGACTCGGGGCGTCGTGCCCGAGGGCGTGCTGGCGGTCGAGGGCCTGAGCTCCGGGCGTTTCGCGCCGGTGTCCTTCACCGTGGCCCCGGGCGAGACCGTGGCGCTGACCGGGGCGAGCGGGGCGGGCAAGACGACGCTGTTGCTGATGGCGGCGGGCGTACTGGACCCGGCAGAGGGGCGCGTGACCCTTGGCGGTGTCGCGCCGGTGGCCGAGGCGGACTGGCGGCGCGCCGTGGTCATGGTGCCGCAGCGCCACGCGCTGATCGCCGGGACGGTGCGCGAGAACCTCGCGCTGGCGGGCAGCGATGACGCGGCCATGTGGCAGGCGCTGGAGGCTGTCGCGCTGGCGGATGTGATCCGCGCCAAGGGGGGCCTCGATGCGCGGCTGGGGTTCCGCGGCGCGGGCCTGTCGGGCGGCGAGGCGCGGCGGCTGGTGCTGGCGCGCGCCCTGCTGACCCGCCCGCGCGTCCTGTTGCTGGACGAACCGACCGAGGGGCTGGACCTCACGACTGCGCGACGGGTGCTGACGGGGCTGCGCACCGCGCTACCTGACAGCGCACTACTGATCGCCGCGCACCGCGCCGAAGAAGTGGCGCAGGCCAACTGCGTCATCGCGTTGCAGGGGCGGGCTGTCACAGTTCCGAAATGACACATCCAGGATATAGAATTTTGATGCACATCAAAGTCGCATCTGAGATTTAGAATATAACCCGCCCCATCGCCCCGTTCGAGGGGCCGGGAAACAAGGGAGCCACGCCATGGAAATCGGCCTGGTCGAGCTGTCTCGCCTGCAATTCGCGATGACCGCTCTGTATCACTTTCTCTTCGTGCCGCTGACGCTGGGTCTGTCGATCCTCGTCGCGATCATGGAGACCGTCTACGTCATGACCAACCGCCCCATCTGGCGGCAGATGACGAAGTTCTGGGGCACGCTGTTCGGGATCAACTTTGTCCTTGGCGTCGCAACGGGCATCACCATGGAATTCCAGTTCGGGATGAACTGGTCGTACTACTCGCATTACGTGGGCGACGTGTTCGGCGCGCCGCTGGCGATGGAGGGGCTGATGGCCTTTTTCATGGAGGCGACATTCGTCGGGCTGTTCTTCTTTGGCTGGGACAAGCTGTCGAAGGTGGCGCACCTCGTCGTGGCCTGGCTGGTGGCCATCGGGTCGAACTTCTCGGCCCTGTGGATCCTGATCGCGAACGGCTGGATGGCCAACCCGGTGGGCGCGGAATTTAACCCGGACACCATGCGGATGGAGATGACGTCGTTCTTCGAGGTGATCTTCAACGAGGTGGCGCAGGCAAAGTTCGTGCACACCGTCAGCGCGGGTTATGTCACCGCGTCGCTCTTCGTGCTGGGCGTGTCGGCGTGGTATCTGCTGAAGGGGCGGCACATCGACCTCGCGCGGCGGTCCATCGCGGTGGCCTCGGCCTTTGGTCTGGCCTCGGCCCTGTCGGTCGTCGTGCTGGGGGATGAATCCGGCTACTCGGCCAGCCAGACGCAGAAGATGAAGCTGGCCGCGATCGAGGCCATGTGGGAGACGGAGCCCGCGCCCGCGTCCTTCACCCTGATCGGCATTCCCGATCAGGAGGCGCGCGAGACGCATTACGCGGTGCATGTGCCCTACGTGATGGGCCTGATCGGCACGCGCTCCCTGACCGAGGAGATCCCCGGCATCGCGCAGTTGGTCGAGCAGAACGTCGGCAAGATCCGTCGCGGCGTCATCGCCTATGACGCGCTGATGACCATCCGCGACGCGCGGACGGCGGGCGAGGACGTGCCCTCGGAGGCGAAGTTCGTGTTCGAGCAGAACTCCGAGGATCTGGGCTATGCCTTCCTGCTGAAGCGCTACGTCGAAGACCCGCGCGACGCCAGCGAAGAGCAGATCCAGATGGCGGCGGATGACACCGTGCCGGGCGTCTTCCCGCTGTTCTACGCCTTCCGGATCATGGTGGGGCTGGGCTTCAGCTTTATCCTCATCACCGCGTATTTCTTCTGGCGGACGTCCTTCAAGGGCATGTCCTACCCGCGCTGGGCGCTCTGGGGCGCGGTGGCGTGGATCCCGATGCCGTGGATCGCCGCCGAGATGGGCTGGTTCGTGGCCGAGTTCGGGCGCCAGCCCTGGACGGTGGACGGGATGCTGCCCACGGCCATGTCGGCCTCGCACCTGTCGATCATGGACCTGCTGCTGACGCTGGCCGGGTTCACGATCTTCTACACGGTGCTCTTCGTGATCGAGATGAGCCTGATGGTGAAATACATCAAGAAAGGCCCGATTCAGGACGTAGCCGAGACCGACGCTTGGAACGCCCGCCACTGGGCGCGGCTGTCCACGCGGCGCAATCAATCCGCAATCGCAGAACCTGCAGAGTGACCGGGCGGAGTAAAAGACATGATCCTGAATGAATTCATCGACTTCGAAACGCTGCGCGTGATCTGGTGGGGGCTGTTGGGCGTGCTGCTGATCGGCTTTGCCCTGACGGACGGGTTCGACATGGGGGTCGGCGCGCTGCTGCCCTTCGTGGCGAAGACGGACGTGGAACGGCGCGTGGTCATCAACACCATCGGCCCCGTGTGGGAAGGCAACCAGGTGTGGTTCATCCTGGGCGGCGGCGCGATCTTTGCCGCATGGCCGCCGCTCTATGCGGTGTCGTTCAGCGGGTTCTACCTGGCGATGTTCCTGATCCTCGCGGCGCTGATCCTGCGCCCGGTGGGGTTCAAGTACCGCTCCAAGCGCGAAGGCACCAAGTGGCGCACCCGCTGGGATTGGGCGCTGTTCATCGGCGGCTTTGTCCCGGCACTGCTGTTCGGGGTGGCCGTGGGCAACGTGCTGCTGGGCGTGCCGTTCCGGTTCACGCCGGACCTGCTGTCGATCTACGAGGGCGGCTCGATCATGAAGCTGATCGGGCTGTTGCGGCCCTTCGCGCTGCTGGCGGGGGTCGTCTCGGTCGGGATGCTCTTGATGCATGGCGCGGCATGGCTGTCGCTGAAGACCGAAGGCGTCATCAAGGACCGCGCCCGCCGCATCGGCACCGTGGCCGGGATGGTCGCCGCCGGGGGCTATGCGCTGGCGGGCCTGTGGCTGGCGGTGGGGGTCGAGGGCTATGCCTTTGCCGGTGAGGTCGCCCATGACGGCCCGTCCAACCCGCTGTTCAACGAGGTGGTGCGCAGCGGATCGTGGCTGACCGCCTACGCGGAGCGCCCGTGGATCGCCATTGCCCCCGTGATGGGTTTTGTCGGCATCGCGCTGGCGGTGATGGGCCTGCGCGCGGGGCGCGAGGTCACCACGCTGCTGTTTTCGAAGATGGCGATCCTCGGGATCGTGTCCTCGGTCGGGCTGACCATGTTCCCGTTCATCCTGCCGTCGAACATCGACCCGACCTCGTCGCTGACGGTCTGGGATGCGTCCTCGTCACATATGACCCTGTTCGTGATGCTGGTGGGCACGGCGATCTTCATGCCGCTGATCCTCATGTACACGGCATGGGTCTACAAGGTCCTCTGGGGCAAGGTGACCGAGGCCGACGTGACCGACAACGCCGAAACGCTGTACTGAAAGGAGCGGATATGTGGTATTTTGCCTGGATGCTGGGATTGCCGCTGGCGGCGGCCTTTGCAGTTCTCAACGCGATGTGGTTGGAATTGCGCAGCGATGCGCAGATGGCCGAGGAGGCCGACGCGCAGGCCGACGATCCGGCCGAAGATCGGGCCGACCACCGGCGCGGCGCATAACGAGACACATTCAAAGGGGTTGAGGGTTTCAGGGGGACCTACCCTTTCTCCCCCTGAAAGGGGCGGGCCTCGAAGGGTGACCTTCGGGGCCCGTTTCCGTTTTATTCGCAGGTAAAGCTGTCTGCACTGGCCGGATCGCTTCCGGTGTAGCGGGCGATCTGCGGGTAGGGGCACAGCTTGCGGCTGACCGGGCCAAGCGCTGCCTGCCCTTCGGTGTTGCCTTCGGTCACCGTGGCGGTGATCGCACCGGGCGCGGTGCCGTTTTCCACCCAGTCCACCAGCGGCGTCATGACGTCGAACCCGTCGGTGGACGGCCCGCCCGCGCCATGCGGCATCCCCGGCACGCGGTAGAAGGTCACCACCTCGTGCGCCGCGCCGCCGGTGTTGGCATCGAGCTTGTCATACCATGCCATCGTATCGCGCACGGAAAAGACCGGGTCGGAATTGCCATGCAGGATCAGGATCTTGCCCCCTGCTGCGCGGAACTCGGCCAGCTTTGGATCGTCGCTGCCCGGCGGGGTCATGACCTCCATCGCGCTTTCGGTAAAGGTCTTGTCGGTGGCGTCGATCCCGGCGGCCTGACCGGCGATGTCGAACTCCATGAGGAACTGTTCCAGCGCCTCCGGCGACCCTTCGACCGGGGTCGGCGGCGTGGTAAAGATCTGCGCCAGCGAGGCCGCGCCCATCACGGCGATGATCGGCTTTTGCCCCCATGGCGGGACGGTGGATTCCACCTTCCAGAACCGCCAGTTGCCCGAACCGATGCCCGTGTCCCAATCCCAGTCGCTGTACAGCTGCTCGCCGTTCGCGCCTTTTGGTCCGGCGTGGATCGTGACCAGCGCGGCGGTCTGCTCCGGTGTCAGGCAGGCGCTGTTCTGGCCATCGGTGCAGGTGAGCGAGGCCGGGTCAAAGGCCTGCTGGCAGGCAGGCGCGTCGTTGATCAGTCCATCGGCCAGCCCGTCGAGGGCATCGCAGGCGTCGAGCAGTTTCGAGGCGACCAGCGTCAGGTCGTCCTTGCTGAACGATTCGGCCAGCGGTTTGCCGGTCGAGCGGAACGCCTGTACATCCAGCGCATGTTGCAGCGCGGCGCGGGGGAGGTTGAAGCCGGGATAGCCCACCAGCAGCCCGTCGAAGGCCTCGGGCATGCGCGCGGCGGCCACCATGGCGTGCCGCCCGCCGTTCGACCCGCCGATGCCGTAGCTGTAGGCGATGTCGCTGCCGTAGTAGGTCTGTACCAGCGCCTCGGCCACCGGGTTCAGGTCCCGGACGGCGGTGTAGCCATAGGCGGCGCGGGCTTCGGGGTCGAAGCCGAAATTGGCGCCACCCGCCAGCCCCTTGTCCTTGAACAGTGCGCCGTCATGGCCCGCGTTCGACGACACCACCGCATAGCCACGCGACAGGGCGGTGTCGGCCTTGTTGCCGGAGAGCAGAGGCCCCACGGCGGGTTTCACCTCGCCATCGTTGCCGCCGTTGAACTGGTGCACGAAGCGCCCGTTCCACTCGTCGGGCAGGCGCAGCTCGAAGCCGATCGCATAGGCGCGGCCCTCGGCCCCGATGCGCTGGTTCATCTCGCCGGTGACGCGGCAATGGGGCAGGGGGCTGTCCTCGCCCGCGGGCAGGGCTTCGATCCCGGTGAGGGTGACGCCTTCGTGGGCAAAGGTGTCTTGTGCAAAGGCCTCGGCGGTGCACTCGGCCAGCGCGGGGCTGGCCAAAGTCGTCGCCAGTGCCGTTGCGGCCAGCAGGGCGGCTGCGTGGGTTTTCATGGTTGTCCTCCCGTGTCGGGGGCCGTTGTCGGCCCCTCGGAGTCAAAGGAGTAACGGGGGAACGGTCCTCGGGGAAGCCCGTTCAGGTTGCGCTAACGGCGTTTCGGCAGGATGCCGAGGCAGAACTGCGCCAGGACCGAGGGGACCGCGTAGCTGAGGGTGAACATCACGATGCCCTGCGCGCCGCTGCCATGACGGCCCGAGAACAGCCCGGCGACAAACACCAGCCCCCAGATCACCGCGATCAGCCACAGGCCGGGGCGCAGCAGGCGCGGCGTGGGGCGGTCGGGGGCGCGCATGAGACGGATGAAGTGCCAGGCGTTTTGCAGCGCGATGGCCACCATCATCGGGCAGATCACGATATAAAGCAGGATCAGCACGCCCTTGCCGTAGGTCAGGTTGCCAAAGCCGCCATAGGCGATCAGTGCGCTGTTCAGCATGACGGCATAGGCCAGCGCCATGACGGCGAGGATCAGCGCACAGATCAAACCGAGCGTGCGGGTCGTTCGGGACATTGCAGGGGTATTCCTCGTCAGTTGATTTCCGGCTCCGGCACCGCGCCGCCGTAATCGGTGCGCAGAAAGTCGAAGTCGCAGCCCTTGTCGGCCTGCTCCACGTGCTTGGTGTAGACGTAACCGTAACCGCGTTCAAATCGCGGTTCGGGTTTCACCCAATTGGCGCGGCGCTCGGCCAGCTCCTCGTCGGAAATCAGCGCGTTGAGGCGTCGTTTCGGCACATCCAGCTCGATCAGGTCTCCGGTCTCGATCAGCGCCAGCGGCCCGCCGATGAAGGCCTCGGGCGCGACATGCAGCACGCAGGCCCCGTAAGAGGTGCCGGACATGCGGGCATCCGACAGGCGCACCATGTCGCGGTGACCCTGTTTCAGCAGCGCCTTGGGCATGGGGATCATGCCCCATTCCGGCATCCCCGGCCCGCCCTGCGGCCCTGCGTTTCGCAGCACCAGCACGTGATCGGGGGTCATGGGGTAGTCCTCGTCGTTGATGATCTCCTTCAGCTCGGCATAGCTGTCGGCGACGATGACGGGGCCGGTGTGGTGCTGGAACTTCGGGTCCATGGCGGCGGGCTTGATGACCGCGCCATCGGGGGCGAGGTTGCCGCGCAGCACGGCGAGGCTGCCCTCGTGATACACCGGGTTCGACAGGGGCCGGATCACGTCGCTGTTGTAGTTCTGCGCGCCCTCGATGGTCTCGCCCAGCGTCTTGCCTGAGACGGTCATGACCGACAGGTCTAGCTTGTCCCCCAGTTCCTTCATCAGCGCGGGCAGGCCGCCGGCGTAAAAGAAATCCTCCATCAGGTAGTCCTTGCCGGAGGGGCGGATGTTGGCGATCACCGGGGTGGTGCGCCCGATCTCGTCCAGATCATCAAGGCCCAGCGGCACGCCCGCGCGGCGCGCCATGGCGATCAGGTGGATGATGGCATTGGTGGAACAGCCCGTGGCCATGGCGACGGTGACGGCGTTGCGGGTGCTTTCCGGGGTCATGATCTTGTCGGGGGTCAGGTCCTCCCAGACCATGTCGACGATGCGGCGGCCACAGGCCTTGGCCATGCGTTTATGGCCCGCGTCCGGGGCAGGGATCGAGGACGCGCCGGGCAGGGTCAGGCCCCAGCCGTCGGCGATGCTCATCATGGTGGAGGCCGTGCCCATGGTCATGCAGGTGCCATAGCTGCGCGCAATGCCGCCCTGCACGCCAAGCCATTGTTCCTTCGTGATGTTTCCGGCGCGGCGCTCGTCCCAGTATTTCCAGACGTCAGTGCCGCTGCCCAGTTTCTCGCCCGCGTAATTGCCGCGCAGCATGGCCCCGGCGGGGACAAAGATGAACGGCAGGCCCATGCTGACAGCGCCCATGACCAGCGCCGGGGTGGACTTGTCACATCCGCCCAGCAGCACCGCCCCGTCGATGGGGTGGGAGCGCAGCGTCTCCTCGACCTCAAGCGCGCCCATGTTGCGATACAGCATCGAGGTCGGCTTCAGCAGTTGTTCGGAGAACGAATGCACCGGCATTTCCACCGGATGCCCGCCCGCCTGAAGAATGCCCTGACGCACGAAATCGGCCCGGTCACGCAGGTGGTGGTGGCAGGGCGACAGGTCGGACCACGTGTTGATGATCGCAATCACTGGCCGGTCGGTCCAGTCCTGCTCGTCCCAGCCCATCTGCATGGCGCGACTGCGGTGACCCATCGACCGCAGGTCGTCGGGCGCGAACCAGCGGGCAGAGCGGAGATCCTTCGGGTCCTTGGGCATGGCGGTCTTTCTGCATCGTGCGGACGGGGTTAACGCCGATGGTGCAGTCTGAGCCGCGGTTCGCCAAGCGGTTTCTGAATGTGACCTAGGGGCAGGCGGAGGCCCGCCCTCAGCGCTGGTTCAGCAGGGCCGCCATGACGCGGGGCGTGTCGATGTAGCCGAGGGGCGTGTCGCTGTCCGCCACCAGCACCGGCAGGGTGCCGTCTGCCACCATGGGCAACAGCTCGCGGATCGGGGTGGTGGGGGCAATGCGGGGCAGGTCGGCGGGCGCGGTGTCGGGCACCGGCCCCATGATCTCCAGCGCGCGCAGCACGGTGAGCGGGTTCATATGCGCCACGAAATCCGCCACGTATTGCGTCGCCGGGTTCAGCACGATGTCCTGCGGCGCGCCGCATTGCACGATGCGCCCGCCCTCCATGATGGCGATACGGTTGCCGATCTTCAGCGCCTCGTCGAGGTCGTGCGAGACGAATATGATGGTGCGGCCCAGCTTGGCCTGAAGGTCCAGCAACTCGTCCTGAAGCCGGTTGCGGATCAGCGGATCGAGCGCCGAAAAGGGTTCGTCCATCAGCAGGATCGGCGCTTCGGTCGCCAGCGCGCGGGCAAGGCCCACCCGCTGCTGCATCCCGCCGGACAGTTCGCTGACCTGCCGGTCGGCCCATTCGCCGAGGTTCACGAGGTCCAGCTGCGCACGGGCGCGGTCGTGGCGCTCCTTCTCGGGGACACCGGCGATTTCGAGGCCAAAGGCCACGTTGTCCAGAACGGTCCGCCACGGCAGCAGGCCGAATTGCTGGAACACCATGGCGACGCGCCGGATGCGGATGTCGCGCAGTTGCTTTGGCGAGGCCGTGGCGACGTCTACGGGACCGTCGTCCGTCAACACCTCTACATGGCCCCGCGCCACGGGGTTCAGCCCGTTGACGGCGCGCAGAAGGGTGGATTTGCCCGACCCCGACAGGCCCATCAGCACGAGGATTTCACCGTTGTGGACGTCGAGCGTGCAGTTGTGAACGCCAAGGACCTGGCCCGTCGCCTCCTGGATCTCGGCGCGGGTCTGGCCCTTGTCCATCAGCGGCAGGGCAGTGTGCGGGGAGTCGCCAAAGACGATGTTGACGGCGTCGAAGCGGACCATGGGTTTCGAAGTGTCGCGCATCACTTGTTCCCCCGCTTGAACATGCGGTCAAAGATGATGGCGACGAGGACGATGGCGATACCCACCTCGAAGCCCTTTGCGATGTTCACCGTGTTCAGCGCCCGCAGCGTCGGCACGCCAAGGCCCGAGGCCCCGACCAGCGCGGCGATCACCACCATGGACAGCGACAGCATGATGGTCTGCGTCAGTCCGGCCATGATCTGCGGCATGGCGTAGGGCAGTTCGACCTTCCACAGCAGCTGGCGGCGGGTGGCGCCAAAGGACTCGCCCGCCTCGATCAGCGCGGTGGGCGTCGAGGTGATGCCCAGATGGGTCAGGCGGATCGGCGCGGGGATCGCAAAGATCACCGTGGCAATCAGGCCCGGCACCATGCCAAGCCCGAACAGGATCAGGGCCGGGATCAGGTAGACGAAGGTGGGGATCGTCTGCATCAGGTCGAGGATCGGGGACAGCGCGTTCATCAGCCACGGCCTGCGCGCGGCGGCAATGCCCACCGGCACGCCGACCCCCATGCAGACCACCGCCGAGGCGATGACCAGCGCCAGCGTCTCGGTGGTTTCTTCCCAGTAGCCCTGGTTGATGATGAGCAGCAGCCCGAGTAGGGTAAAGAGCGAGAACCAGGGCGACCGGCGCGCGAGCCAGCTGAGCAGGGTGATGACTGCGACCACCACCAGCGCGGGCGGGGTTTGCAGACACCACAGCATCGCGTCGATCACGGTTTCCAGCAGGTAGGCCAGCCCGTCAAAGAACCACGCGGCATTGTCCGTCAGCCAGTCGACGAACTTCTGCACCCATTTGCCCAGCGGCAGCTTGTGATCTTCCAGCCACTCCATGCCCGTCCCCGTTTTTTGTTGATTGGCGAGTCAATAAAAACTGCAGGGCTTATGCGACAATTCAGCCCGCATGGAAAGAGCATAGGCGGAAAATGCGACCTTCGTGGAGGGAAAACCGACCGCCGTCGGGTTAGATGCGCCTCTTGGGCGGGCGCATTCACCGGTCTGCGGCGGCGCGGCTGAGGCGGTCGTTGATGGCGACGCCCAGTCCGATATGCGGGATCGGCGAGACGGCGATGCGCGCCGCACCAGTGGCATCCAGCCGGTGCAGGTACTCGAACAGGTTCGCGGCGGCTTCGGTCAGGTCTTCGCCCGGCGAAAGATTCAGGTCGCAGTCCACGTCACCGAATCCCAGCCGCGCCTCGCCGTCCTCGAAATCCACCGCGTTCAGCCGCACCAGAGCGTTGGGCGCATAGTGCGAGCGGGTCTGACCGGGGGCAGAGATCTTGTCCGTCTCGTGCCGCTCGGCGATGCGCTGGCCGAGAACGTGGGACAGGGCCTCGATCGTGATGCCGCCGGGGCGCAGCAGCGTCGGGCGACCCGCCAGCCCGAGGATTGTCGATTCGAGCCCCACGCTGCACGGTCCGCCATCGAGGATCGCGTCCACCCGGTCCCCCAGCGAAGCGGCGACATGCTCTGCGCGCGTAGGGCTGATGTGACCGGAGCGGTTGGCCGACGGCGCGGCGACGGGACGCGCCGTTTCGCGCAGCAGCGCCTGCGCCACAGGCGCGGCGGGCAGGCGCACCGCCAGCGTGTCCAGCCCCGCCGTCACCAGTTTCGACACGGGCGCGCCCGGGCGCAACGGCAGCACCAGCGTCAGCGGGCCGGGCCAGAAGGCCTCTGCCACGGCATCGGCCTCGGACGACCACTCCACCAGCGCCTTCACCGCGTCGAGATCGGCCAGATGCACGATCAGCGGGTTGAAGCTGGGCCGCCCCTTGGCCTCGTAGATCCGCGCCACCGCGCGGTCGTTCCCGGCATCGGCGCCAAGGCCGTAGACCGTCTCTGTCGGGAAGGCCACGAGCGCGCCATCGCGCAGCAGGCTTGCGGCGCGGGACAGGCCTTCGGCGGTGTTGCTCAGGTGTTCGGTCATGAGGCCCGTTTGTGACGTGGCGTTCCGGTTGCTGCGATGCCGCAGGCGCATACGCTTGTGATATCGGGGCGGTTGCTACTAGGAAGATGCAGCCTTGCCAAGCCGGAGGAGTTTTTCGAATGACCTATCGCGCGCCATTGAGCGATTTTTCCCGCATCCTGAAACATGTCGTCGGCTACGACCGCGTCGCCGCCACGACGCTCTTCGAGGATGCCTCGATGGAGACGGTGGAGGCGGTTCTGGGCGAGGCGGCCAAGATGTGTGACGAGGTCATCGCGCCGACCCTGCGCAACGGCGACCTCGATCCGGCGGTGCTGGAGAACGGCGTGGTCCGCACGTCCAAGGGCTTTGCCGAGGGCTATCAGGCGATTGCCGAGGGCGGATGGATCGCCTCTTCGGCCAGCCCGGAGAACGGCGGCATGGGTCTTCCGATGGCGGTGACCACCTGCGTGAACGACATGCTGGCGGGCGCGAACCTCGCCCTGCAACTGAACCCGCTGATGACCCAAGGCCAGATCGAGGCGCTGGAACACCACGCCTCCGACGAGCTGAAGGCGATCTACCTGCCAAAGCTGACCACCGGCGAATGGGCGGGGACCATGAACCTGACCGAACCGCAGGCCGGGTCCGACGTGGGCGCGCTGTCTTCCAAGGCGGAACCGAACGGCGACGGCAGCTATGCCATCACCGGGCAGAAGATCTACATCACCTGGGGCGACAACGACTTTACCGGCAACGTCTGCCACCTGGTGCTGGCGCGGCTGCCCGATGGCGCGCCGGGGACCAAGGGGATTTCCCTGTTCATCGTGCCGAAGTTCATTCCCGACGAGAACGGCGAACCGGGCCAGCGCAACGACCTGCGTGTCGTGAGCCTTGAACACAAGCTGGGCCTGCATGGCTCTCCGACCGCCGTGATGTCCTACGAGGGCGCAAAGGGCTGGCTGGTGGGCGAGCCTCACGACGGTATGCGCGCCATGTTCACCATGATGAACAACGCCCGTCTGGGTGTGGGCGTGCAGGGCGTGGGTGTGGCCGAAGGCGCCTACCAGCACGCGCTGGCCTATGCCAACGAACGCAAGCAGGGCAAGTCCGAGACCGGCACCATCCTCGGCCACGCCGACGTGCGCCGGATGCTGGCCGAGATGAAGGCCGACACCTTCGCCGCCCGCTCCATCGCGCTGGCGCTGGCGGTGGCGCTGGACATGGGCCGCGCCACCGGGGACGCCGCATGGAAGACCCGCGCCGGGGTGCTGACCCCCATCGCCAAGGCATTCGGCACCGATACGGGGATCGACGTGGCCTCCAAGGGCGTGCAGGTCCACGGCGGCATGGGCTACATCGAGGAAACCGGCGCGGCGCAATACCTGCGCGACGTGCGCGTGACGGCGATCTACGAAGGCACCAACGGCATTCAGGCCATGGACCTCGTCGGCCGCAAGCTGATGGACGGCGGCGAGGCGGTCTTCTCCCTGCTGGACGAGATCGAAGCCCACGCCGAAACCGCGAAACCCCACCTGCCCGAACTGGCCGAAGCCGTCTGGCAAGCCACCGAAACCCTGCGCGAAACCACCGAGGCGCTTCTGGCACGCGACATGGCGGACCGTTTCGGCGGGGCCGTGCCCTACTTGCGCGCCTTTGCCCGCGTGCTGGGGGCCGACGCCCACCTGCGCGCGGCCTGCGCGGAACGGGACGGCGCGGTGGAACGGCTCGCGCGGTTCTACATCACGCGGATACTGCCGGAACACAGCGGCCTGTGCGTGCAGGCGCGCGTAAAGGACCTCGTCCCGGCCGCGGATTTCGCGGCGTGATGGACGGCACGCTGGGTCCGATCCGCTTCCCCTTCGACACGCCACCCGAACACGGCGCGGCGGTCGAGGTGGCCGAAGGCGTCCTCTGGATGCGCCTGCCGCTGCCGATGAAGCTGGACCACGTCAACGTCTACGCGCTGGACGATGGCGACGGCTGGACCGTGGTGGACACCGGCGTGGCCTCGGGCAAGACCCGCGCCATCTGGGACAGCCTTCTGACCGGCCCTCTGGCGGGCAAGCCGGTCAACCGCGTGCTCGTCACCCACCACCACCCCGACCACATCGGTCTTGCCGGCTGGTTCCAGGAGCAGGGCGCGCAGCTGGTGACCTCGCGCACCGCCTGGCTGCTGGCGCGGATGCTGCAACTCGACCCGCATGAAACGCCCCCGCCCGAAGTCGTCGCCTACTGGCGCGCCTGCGGCATGGCCGAGGAAGTCATCGCCAAGCGCATGGACGAGCCGCCCTACATGTTCGCGGCCACCCTGCATCCCATGCCCTTCGGCCACAAACGGCTGGCGCAGGGGGATACCTTCCACGCGGGTGGACGGATGTGGGACGTCCATATGGGCGGCGGCCACGCGCCGGAACATGTCACGCTCTGGTCACGCGACGACAATCTGCTGATCGCGGGCGACCAGGTCCTGCCCTCGATCTCGCCGAACCTCGGCACCTATGCCACGGAACCCGAGGCCGATCCCGTGGCCGACTGGCTCGACACCTGCACGCGGTTCCAGCCGATGGCGCGCGAGGACCACCTCGTCCTCGGCGGGCACAAGCTGCCCTTCACCGGCCTTCCCGCCCGCCTGCGGCAGATGATCGACAACCACCACGGCGCACTCGACCGCCTGTCGGACTTCCTGACCAAGCCGAAAACCGCCGCCGAATGCTTCCAGCCACTCTACATGCGCAGCATCCGCGAAGGCGAATACGGCCTCGCTTTGGTCGAGGCCATGTCCCACTGCCTGCACCTGTGGCACGAAGGCCGCGCCACGCGCGAGATCTGCCCTGATGGCGCCTGGCGCTTCCGCCAAAAGGCGTAGCCAACCCCTCCCTTCATCTTGATCCAAATACCCTCGGGGTCCGGGGCAGAGCCCCGGCGGCGCGCCCGGAACGGGCGGGCCGGTCGCCTGGGCGCAAGCGCAGGCGAAACCCCGCGAACCGCACCTGCCATCAACAAAAACCGCTGCCTTGTCCCCTGATGGTCCTGGGCATACCCTCCAACGGGGAGGGCCGACATGGACGACACCATCAACACCACCGCCGAGGCGCACGAGGGCAGCGCGCTGCCCAAACGCCGCGATGTGCACACCACCGACACGCCCGCCACGCGCCCAGAGGTCCTGCCCGAGTCGGTGACCAAAACCCCGGTCGAGGCAAAGTCCCCGGCGCAATGGGCCTACGAGCGGCTGATCCTCTACATCCAGCAATTCGAGGAACAGCTCGATTCCGAGGAGGAGGTCGCCATGGGCTTCGCCGGCGGCGAAGCGGGCGTGCTGCGAATCGAGGGCATGGGCTATTTCGACCCGGACATCATCACCTTCTACGGCCAGGATCTCGAAGGGATGAAGACGCAGCTGATCCAGCATGTCTCGCAGCTCAGCGTGGTCCTGACCGCCATGCCCAAGGAAGACGAGGCCGAAGAACCACGCCGCATCGGCTTTCGGCTGGTGCGCGAACTGGACGAGGCCTGAGCGGGCCGGGTGGAAACACGACGCTTTCACACCGCGACACTTGCGCCCAAAGAGCGCGGTGACAGGGCGAAAAATATGCGCTAAGGACCATGGTCAACACGCGCAAGTACCATTTGGAGACGGGACAATGGCAGAGCACAAGCATGGCACCATGGACATCACGGTGCAGGAAAAAACCTTCGAAGGCTTCATCAACTTCACCATCAAGACGGTGATCGTGATCCTCGCCATCGTCGTTTTCCTGGCGGTCTTTGGCGCGTAAGACGCCTGTCGGCCACGCGCCTATAGCGGCACAGCGGTCACGCTGAATTATTCAAGGCCCGGGCTCACTTGAATGTGACTCGGGCCTCGTGCTGTTCTCCGACACAAGACGTAATGCGAACAGGCCGGAACCGGCGGGGCAACCGGCAGACCGGACGGGTGGGAATGACCATGAACATGATGCGCGGCCTGCGGGCCATCACGGCGCTTTGCGCGGCACTGACACTGGCGGCTTGCGGCGCGGGGCAGATCTCGGGGCCGAATGCCACGCCAGAGGCGGCGGCGGCAGCAGCCTATCGCTCGACTGAGCCGGCCTCGATCACGCTCTACACGATGATCAACAACCGCACGAACGGCGGGGCGCATACCTCGATGATGATCAACGCGCCGTCCCAGCGCGTGGTCTTCGATCCGGCGGGGTCCGTGCGCTTTGGCTCCGTCCCCGAGATCGACGATGTGCTTTATGGAATCACCCCGGCGGTGGAAAAGGCCTATGAGAGCGCGCACGCGCGGTCGACTTACCGCGTGATGATCCAGCGCAAGCTGGTTTCGCCCGAAGTGGCAGAGCAGGCGCTGCGCATGGTGCAGGCCAACGGGCCGGTCGCCTCGGCGGCCTGTACGACGGCGACCTCTTCGATCCTGCGCCGCCTGCCGGGCTTCGAGCCTCTGCCGCAGAGCCTGTTTCCCGACAAGCTGATGAAGGCCTTTGGCGAATTGCCGGGCGTCACGACGCGCGAGTTGCGCGAGGATGACGAGGACGACAAACAGGCGGCGGTCGCCCGCATCGAGGCAGGCTGGCAGCAGGGCACTCAGGCGCGCACCGGTCAGTAGGGGCGCACGCTTTTGCGGCGCAAAAGCGGACACGGGGGAAGCTCTGCTTCCCCCGAACCCCCATCGAGGTATTTTCCTCAAGATGAAGGAGAGGCGCGGCGCTTCGGCGTGACGTGGTCCTGACTATGGGTTCAGGCGGCGAGGAACCAGTTGCCTGCGAGCATTGTGATGGCCCCGGTGCCGAGCGCGGCGTAGAGGTTTTTCGTCGTGGCGCCGACGGCGAGGGCGAGAGCTGCGGCGGTCAGGCGCAGCGGGTCGGTCTGGCCATCGTTGGCAGCGGGCCAGAGCACCAGCGGTGCCACCAGCGCCGGGATCACCGCCACGGCGGTGTAGCGCAGGTGGCGCAGCATCCATTCCGGCAGCTCGCGGTCTCCGATCAGGCCGAGGAAGACGAAGCGCAGGCCGAACGACCCGAGCCCCAGAAGGACGATGACGATCCAGAGGGAGGTGCGGTCGATCATGCCTTGTCCTCGACAGTGGTGCGGCGTTCGAATTCGGCCCCGGCCATCATGCCCAGTACGGCCCCGACGATCAGGCCGAGGTTGTAGGGCAGGAAAGCAAACACCAACGCGCCGACGCAACCGGTCAGGGCGGCTGCGCGATGCGCCCCGGTGCGCAGTGACGGTCCCAGCATGGCAATGAAGGCCAGCGGCAGGACGAAGTCGAGCCCGAGGCTTTCGGGGACGCGGTTGCCCAGCCAGGCGCCGACCCATGTGAACAGGTACCACGGCGGGCAGATCGGCATGGCGACGCCCAGGAAGTAGGCGAATTTCTGCGACAGCGTCTGGTTGGGGTGTTTCTCGTAGTCCAGTGCCGCGGCGGCGTAGGTCTGGTCGACAAGAAAGTAGGCGGTGATGACCCGCTTCCACAGTGGCAACGCGCCGAGGTGCGGGGTGATCGAGGCCGAGTACATGGCCATGCGCAGGTTCACCGCCAGCGCCGACATCAGCACCACCACCGTCGGGGTATTGTCCGACAGGAGTTGCAGCGCGGTGAACTGCGCCGCCCCTGCGATGACCACCACGGAGAAGCTGAGCGTTTCAAAGACGTTCAGCCCGGCTTCGGTCGCGATGACGCCGAACAGCATGGCAAAGGGGCCGACGACGAAGAGGAAGGGGGTGCCGTCGCGCAAACCTCTCCAGAAGCTTGACATCACATCGGGCTGGGGCATGGTCGCATCTCCGGAGAACCGGGAAATGCCTAACGGGGGGACGCGACAGATGCAATCCGACGACAGCAACTACCTGATTGCACCGGACCCCGCCGCGCCGCGTCTGACCCGCGCGGTGCAGGGCGTCGATCACGAGGGTCGGGCCATCGACATCAACGTGGTCGAGGAGCGCCCCCTGACCATCTACCTCAACAGCCAGGAGATCGTCACCGCCATGACGATTGGCGATTACCCGGAGTACCTCGCGCTGGGGTTCCTGAAGAACCAGGGGATGCTGGCCAGCGGCGAGGAGGTCACCGGCGTCGATTATGACGAGGAGCTGGAGGTCGTTGTCGTTCGCACCGCCAGCCAGACCACCTACGAGGACAAGCTGAAGAAGAAGACCCGCACCAGCGGCTGTGCCGTGGGGACGGTCTTTGGCGACATGATGGAGGGGCTGGAGGGGCTGACCCTGCCCGCGACCGAGGTGCGGACCTCGTGGCTTTACGCCCTGGCGCATCGGATCAACACGACGCCGTCGCTGTACCTCGAGGCCGGGGCGATCCATGGCTCGGTGCTGTGCCAGGGCGACCGTCCGCTGGTCTACATGGAGGACGTGGGCCGCCACAACGCGGTGGACAAGATCGCCGGGTGGATGGTCTCCGAAGGGGTCTCGGGCGATGACAAGATCCTGTATACCACCGGGCGGCTGACCTCGGAAATGGTCATCAAGACGGCGCTGATGGGCATCCCGGTGCTGGCCTCGCGGTCGGGCTTCACCGCCTGGGGTGTGGAAATCGCGCGGCAGGTTGGGCTGACCTGTGTAGGGCGGATGCGGGGGAGGCGATTTGTCTGCCTTTCCGGCGCGGAAAGGTTGCATTGGGACGTCGATCCGGCCAGCGTGGCGGAAGAAGACCGCAAGCACCGGAGGAAGAGTGCAGAGTGAACCGTTGGTTCTGCGTTATCGGCTGACGCCGGAGATGTCGCTGGACGCGATGATGGCGATCGGCGAGGCCGTGGCCGGGCAGGCCGCATACGGCGGACCGGGGCCCTGGGTCAAGGTCGCCGGGTGGTTCGGCCTTGTCGGGCTGATCGTGCTGTGCCTGAGAACCCTGTATGACCGGCCGATCATCCTGCTTACCGTCGGGATGTTGGCAGGTGTTGTCGTGGGGGTGGCGTCGTTCATGAACGTCGTCCGGCGCAGCACACGCGCGGCCTACCTTGGCATTGCCGAGCGTGCGGCGGCGGAGGGTGAATACTGGCTGGAGATCGGCGAACACCACATCCGGGAAGAGACCTCTGAGGGCCTGCGGCAGGTCACGATCCGGCAGATCGACTCGGTCCTGCGCATCCCGGAGGCCTCGGTGCTGCTGGCCAACGGCTTTGGCTTTGTCGTGCCGGATGTGGCCCTGCCTGAAGGTATGTCACCGGAAAGGCTGAAGGAATTGGTCTTGTGGTGGCGCGAGGAATGACCGATCCGAATGATGTGCCCCGCGTGACCATGTGTCCGGGGGAACGGGCCGACCCGGTAGAAGTGTAAGGACAGGTATGCGTTACGATTTGACGTTTGACATCCCCGAAGCGGTCTACGCGCGGGCGATCACGCAGCCGCTGGTGCCTCGCAGGCGCGGGGTGACCATTGCCCGCAACCTGGCGGCGGCGGTGCTTGCGCCGCTGGCGCTGTACAGACTGAACAAGGCGCTCTTCGGCGATGCGGGGCTGATCCCGCTGCTGGTGGGGTTCATGCTTGGGGCCACGCTGACCCTGCTGGTCTGGAAGAAGCAGCAGCTGGTGCACGTCGGCCATGAGCTGGAGCGCAACAGCGCCGATCCACAGGTCAGCTTTGCCGCCGGGCCCGAGGGCATCGTCAGCAGTCGCGGCGTGCTGAGCAGCCAGATCGGCTGGCCCGCCGTCACCGAGATACGACAGACGCCAGAGGCCGTTCTGGTCTGCATTGGCACGTCCCGTCTGGTGGTGCCGATCACGGCGCTGGAGGACGTGGGAACATTCGTCCGCGATCTGGAAAACTGGCGCGCGGCCGGTTCCGAGATCACGACAGGAGGCAAGCCATGACCGACACCCTCACCTTTTCCGTCAATACGCCAAAGGCCATTCTGCAACAGGGTGCCAAAACCTATGGTGCGCATATCTACGTGCCGCTGCTTGGGCGCATGTTCGGCAGCCTCACCTTTCCGATCCTCGGCGGTCTGGTGGCTCTGGTGGGCTTGACACTTGGCGCGCTGTTTCCCGGCCTCGGGAGCGCACCGGCACTGGCGCTGGTGATGCTTGGCGTTTTGCTGATCCTCTGGAGCATCGTGACGACGCCGGGGAGGCAATTGATCGCGCGCCGTTTGGCTGCCGTCGCCGGGGCCAATGCGGCCTGGCAATTCGTGCTGAGCGACACATACATCGAAGAATCCAACGAGGCCGCGACCTATCGCTTTCACCTGGGCCTAGTGACCCATGTCCTGAAGATTCGCGACGGTTCGGCCATCGGCGCACATGGCATGACCATGGTTATCGCCGACAAGGACCTGCCCGAGGGACTGACCCCGACCGCCTTTCGTGCCGAGGTGGCCCGCCGCGTCCGTGCCGCTGGTGGCGAGATCATGTGCCAGACCTGACTGCTGCGACGCCTGTACATTCGGTGCGTTTCGGGCCAGACCATGGCCCGGAAACGAAAGGGATGGGCATGAAGGCACCGGTGGGCGTGATCCTTGCGGGCGGGCTGGCCTCGCGCATGGGCGGGGGTGACAAGGCGTTGCGGAGCCTCGGCGGCCAGACCCTGCTGTCGCGGGTGATCGAGCGCATTTCGCCTCAGGTCGCGGATCTCTGCCTGAACGCCAATGGCGATGCGGGGCGGTTCGACGCCTACGGCCTGCCCGTGGTGGCCGATCCGCTCGACGGCTTTCCGGGACCGCTGGCCGGAGTGCTGGCCGGCATGGACTGGGCCGCCGCCCAAGGGGCCGACACGGTCGTCAGCGTTGCCGCCGACACGCCCTTCCTGCCCTGCGATCTGGTGCCTGTGCTGCAACTGGCCTCCGAAGGCCAAGCGCATCCGCTGGTGCTGGCCGCCACCGAGGGTGACACGGAAACCCGCTCGTCGAAGGGGCGGCTGATCCGTCACCCGACCTTTGGCCTCTGGCCCGTGGCGCTGCGCGACGACCTGCGCGCGGCGCTGGAGGGCGGGCTGAAAAAGGTCGTCCTCTGGACCGAGAAACACGGCGGGCGCGAGGCGGTCTTTCCCGACGAACGCGCCTTCTTCAACGTCAACACGCCAGAGGATCTGGCCGAGGCGGAGCGCATGATATGAACGTCTTTGGCGTCACCGGCTGGAAGAACTCCGGCAAGACCGGGCTGATGGAGCGTCTCGTGGCCGAGATCAGCGGGCGCGGCTTCACCGTCTCCACGATCAAGCATGCGCATCATTCCTTTGATATCGACCACCCGGGGCGCGATTCCCATCGCCACCGCGAGGCCGGCGCCCGCGAGGTCATCCTCGCCTCGCGTAAGCGTGTCGCCCAGATGACCGAATTGCGCGGCGAGACAGAGCCGGAGCTGGCCGACCTGCTGCCGCGCCTTGGTCCCTGCGACCTGGTGCTGGTCGAGGGCTACAAGAACGCCAGGCACCCCAAGGTAGAATGCTTCCGCGCCGAGGCCGGGCACCAGCTCATCGCGCCGGGCGACCAGACGATCCTCGCCTTGGCCAGCGATTGTGCGGTGGACGTGGCGGTGCCAGTCTTCGACCTTGATGACACCGCCGCCATTGCGGATTTTGTGCTGTCGCAGGTCGGGCTGGCCTAGTCCTCCGTCCCGCGCAGCGCCTCGCACAGCGCGTCCATCTTGCGCGCTAGCTTCGCATCCAGCGCCGACAGCCCATCCACGTCATGCGTGGTCAAAGTGACCTCCACCGTCTTGTAGACGTTGGACCACTCCGGGTGATGGTTCCACTTTTCGGCGTACATGGCGACCTTGGTCATAAAGCCGAAAGCCTCGACGAAATCGCGGAACGTGTAGGTCTTGTGGATGGCATCGCGGTCCTTGACCGGTTCCCAGCCGGTGGCAAACAACGGTTCCAGCATGGTCTTGCGGCCCGTGTCCGACAGTTTCTCGTTCATTGCTGTTCCTCCCGTTGGTCCTTCCTGAACGGTCCGAAAGCCGTCAGGATTTCAATGTCTTCGTCCACGGCGCGCCGTTCCGCGTCGAGGTAGTGCTCAACCGCGTCCCGGAACGAAGGTTCCGCCAGCCAGTGCAGAGAATGCGTGGGCGCAGGCAGATATCCGCGCGCCAGCTTGTGTTCACCCTGCGCGCCCGCCTCGACGCGCTTGAGGCCGTGGGCGATAGCGTAATCGATGGCCTGATAATAACACGCTTCGAAATGCAAGCAGGGGTGGTCCTCGATGCAGCCCCAATAGCGCCCGAACAGCACCTCGCGCCCGATGAAGTTCAGCGCCCCGGCCACCGGCACGCCGCCCCGTTCGCAGATCACCAGCGCGATGTCGTCGCGCAGCCTGTCATGGGCGATTTCAAAGAACTTCCGCGTCAGATAGGGCTGTCCCCACTTGCGGCTGCCCGTGTCCTGATAGAACCGCCAGAAGGCGTCCCAATGCCGGTCCTCGATCTGCGCGCCCGTCAGCATGTGAATCTCGCCGCCGAAGGCCTGCGCCTTGGCGCGCTCCTTGCGGATGGCTTTGCGCTTGCGCGAACTCAGCGCCGAGAGGAAGTCATCGAACGTGGCATACCCTTCGTTCAACCAATGGAACTGCTGCGTCACGCGGTGCAGCAGGCCCATCTCCGCCCCGGCCTCAGCCTCGTCCTCGGTGCAAAAGGTCACATGGACCGACGACAACTGATGGTTCGCCGCGAACTGGATCGCGCCCTGCACGAGGGCCGACCGCCCCAGCACCTCCCACCCCGGTTTGGTCAGGAACCGCCGCCCCGTCGCCGGCGTAAACGGCACGGCCAGCTGCATCTTGGGGTAATACCGCCCGCCCGCGCGCTCCAGCGCATGCGCCCATGAATGGTCAAAGATATACTCGCCCTGTGAATGCCCCTTGGCATACATCGGCGCGACGGCGACGGTCTCGCCCTCGACCTCGACCACCAGGTACTGCGGCTCCCACCCGGTGCGCGTTCCGACGGAACCGCTGTCCTCCAGCGCGCTCAGGAACCGATGCGTGGTAAAGGGATCGAGCGGCCGCCCATCGACCGCCTCGGGGCAGGCGCAGGCATCCCAGACCTCGGGCGCGATCTGCGCCAGCGAGGGGATCACATTGACGGTCACGTCGCGGGAATGGCTCTCGTCGTTCATGTCACCCAATCTGGTCCCTCCCGGGCGGCGATCAAGCGGCGTATCCCTCGAACGTCACATTGTCTGCAATTTCCCGCGCCGCCGCCTCTTCGGCGGGCGAGCGGATGGTCCAGCACAGGATCGGCACCCCGCGCGCCTTCAGTTCGGCCACGCGCGGGTTGGACAGGTCATGATGGTCGTGGCTGATGAAGGCGAGGTCGATTTCGTCCGCCACCGGCAGCCGCGCCAGCTCCTCGCGCCGCGCCTTGGACAGGGTCGGGTAGTCCTCGACCGACCCGGCACAACTGGTCAGGCCCACGGGCCGATCGGGGCACAACCGCGCCAAGGCCTTCACCGAATAGGGGTTGAACGACATCAGCGCCACGTCGCCGGTATAGTCGCGCAGGGCCTCTGCGGTGGCCTGCTCCAGAGGGCCGACATCCGGCCCCATGGCCCCGTCTTGGTCCTTCACCTCGATCAGCAGCGGCACGCGGCCCGCCACCATCTCCAGCATCTCGGCCAGCGTCGGAATGCCGTCCCCGGCATCCAGCAACCGGGTCGCGGCCAGCTCCGCTGCCGTGCGCTGCCGCACCGCGCCTGCCACCCCGGTCAGCCGCTTCAGGTCGTAGTCATGGAACACCATCGCCTGCCCGTCCGAAGACAACTGCAAATCGAACTCGATCCCGTACCCTGCGTCGATAGCGGCGCGAAAGGCGGCGCGGGAATTCTCCGGCCGCCCCGCCGCGCGGTCATGCAGCGCCCGATGGGCAATCGGGCGCGTCAGAAAGGCCGCGGGCAGCATCATGCCAGCTCGAAGATGCCTTCGATCTCGACCGCGACGCCCAGCGGCAAGGACGCCGCCGACACGGCCGAGCGCGCGTGCCGCCCCTGGTCGCCCAGCACCTCGACCAGCAGGTCAGAGGCACCGTTGATCACCTTGGGCTGGTCGGTGAACTCGGCGGTGGAATTGACGAAGCCCGTCAGCTTCACCACGCGCTTCAGCTTGCTCCAATCGCCGCCCGTGGCCGCATTGACCTGCGCCAGCAGCGCCAGCGCGCAGTTCGCGGCTGCTGCAACACCGTCCTCCAGCGCCATGTCGGCGCCGAGCTTGCCCTTGACCAACGCACCATCGCGCTGGCTGATCTGCCCGGACACGTACAGCATGTTGCCGCTCAGCACGTAAGGCACGTAGTTGGCCGCCGGGGCAGCGGCAGAAGGCAGGCTCAGGCCCAGCGAGGTCAGGCGGGTGATGACATCTTGCGACATGGTGTCCTCCATTCGTTTGCGCCGGACGCTAGAGCGGCCTTCGACAAAGCGAAACCCCTTCCGGCTTCTCCTTGGAAAAATACCTACCGCCGGAGGCATTCGGCAGCGCCGCACAGGCAGACGCCGAAGAAGCGCACGCGTGATCCGGTGTAGGTCGGGGTTAACCCCGACCCACGGCGTAGAGATGTGGTGAAACACTCGGGGTGTCAGCGCCGCTGAAGTGCTGCACCCGGTATCGAGTCATCCCGGCGCTGCGCGCGTTCGGATTTCGAACCATCCCCCGGATGGTTCGCCGTGCTGTGCACGGACCAATCCTCACCCCTCCCGGAACGCCTTCGAGAAGTAGTCCATGAAGGGTTTCACGAGGTAGCCCAGCGGCGTGCGGTCCTTTGTGCGGATGAAGGCTTCGACCGGCATGCCGGGGATCAGGACCGCGCCCTCGGGCAGCTTCGCGATCTCGCCGTCCTTCAGCACGATCTCGGCCCGGTAGTAGCGCACGCGCGAAGCCTCGTCGGTGAAGGCATCGGCCGAGATCTGCTGCACGGTGCCGAACAGTTCCGGCGTCTGGCGCTGGTCCAGCGAGGAGAACCGCAAGGACACGTCCTGCGATACGAACAGCTGGTCGATGTGGATCGGTTCCACCTGCGCGGCGATCACCAGCGGGCGGTCCTGCGGCACGAGGTACAGCACCGGGTCCGCCGGGCGAATGACCGAGCGCGGCGTGAACACCGTCAGCCCGTAGACCACGCCCGACACCGGCGCCGTGATCTCCATGCGGGAGAGGCGTTCGTGCAAGGCGCGGCGCTGTTCAGCCAGTTCGCGTTCCCGGAATTGCAGGTCGCGCAGGGTGGAAATCGCTTCCTCGCGGCGGCGCGTTTCCAGCGAGAGGATCTGGATCTCCGTCTCGGTGATGCGGCCCTCGGCCTGCGCCTTGCTCGCGATCAGTTCGCCCACCGAACCGGTCAGCCGGGCTTCTTCGCGTTCGATGGCCAGAACCTCGGGCTTGCGCACATGGCCGCCCTCCAGCGCCTTGCGCTTGTCCACCAGTTCGTCTGCGATCAAAGCCAGCTGCTTTTGCAGCGCCTCCTGCTGCGCCTCGATCCCCTGCACCTGATCGGCGATCTGTTCGGTGCGCTTGCGCAACTGCGCCACTTCCTTGTCCAGCGATTCCGCGCGGGCAAAGAACAGGTTGCGCTGGCCCTCCACCAGTTCGGCGACCTCGGTGTCGCGATCCGCTGCCTGGATCAGTTCTTCGTCAAAGACGATCTCCTCGGCGCCGTCACGTTCCGCCACCAGACGGGCCCGCCGCGCCATGAGTTCGTAAAGCTGCCCCTCGGTGATGGTCAGCTCGGACTTCAGCAGGGTCGGGTCCAGTTTCAGCAGCACGTCGCCCGCCGCCACCTCGTCGCCCTCGTCCACGAGGATCTCGGCCACCACGCCGCCGTCGGGGTGCTGGACGATCTGGCGGTTCTGATCGACCTCGATCTGACCTGAGGCGACGATGGCGCCCGAGATATTCGTCGTCGCGGCCCAGCCGCCAAAGCCCACCACAAGCAGCAGGAAGGCGAGGATGCCCAGTATCATGGGCACCCGCGTCGGGAATGTCGCGTGGCCGACGCCCTCGCCCGACGGCGCGACCTTAGCGGCGGGTTTGGCCGGGGCCGATGCTGGGGCAGGTTTGGCCGCAGCAGGGGGCTGCGTCGCGCCGCTGTCACCGGGCTTTGCCTGATCCGCAGGCACCTTCACCGGTTCTATCTTGCCGATGGGTTGGTCGCTCATCTCACACCTCCGGGCGTGGCCGCCTTCTGGATCTGCTGATGGTTCTTCACCATCTGTTGCAGCACTTCTTCCTTGGCGCCAAAGGCCACGCGCTGCCCGCCTTCGAGCATCAGGAGCTTGTCGCATTCCTTGATCGCCGCCGGGCGGTGCGCCATGATGAGCACCGATTTCCCCTCGGCCTTGAAGCCCGCGATGGCGCGGTTCACCGCCTCGGAGCCCTCGTTGTCGAGGTTCGAGTTCGGCTCGTCCAGCACCAGCAGCACCGGGTCGCCATACATGGCGCGCGCCAGGCCGATCCGCTGCATCTGCCCACCGGACAGGCGACCGCCCACGGCGGTTACGCGGCTGTCGTAGCCGTTGGGAAGCTTGAGGATCATCTCATGCGCGTCGGCCTTCTTCGCGGCCTCGACCACCTTGGCCGCGTCGGGCTGGGGCGAGAGGCGGGCGATGTTCTCGGCAATGGTGCCGTCGAACAGGGTCACCCGCTGCGGCAGGTAGCCGATGTGGCTGCCCAGCACGTCCGGGCCGTATTGGTCCAGCGCCGCGCCATCCAGCCTGATCTTGCCGCCCGCGGGCCGCCAGATGCCCGTCAGCGCCCGCGCCAGCGTCGATTTCCCCGACCCGGACGGCCCGATCACGCCAATCGCCTCGCCGGGGGCGACGTTGAAGCTGACCAGCCGCAAGGCTGCCTGCTGTTCGCCGGGCGGGATCACCGTCAACTGCTGCACGTCCAGCTTTGCCGCAGGGCGGGGCAGGGCAGTGCGCGGTGCCTCGGCGGGCACCTCCGTCAGCAGTTGTGCGAGGTTCTGCCAGCCCTTGCGCGCCCGCGTCACCAGCGGCCACTGGCCAATCGCCATTTCGATCGGCGCCAGCGCACGCCCCATCAGGATCGAGCCTGCGATCATCGCACCGGGGCTCAGTTCCCCCTGCAACACCAGGTAGGCACCAAGGCCCAACATGGCAGATTGCAGGATCATCCGCAGGGTCTTGGTCAGTGTCGAAAAGGTCCCGGTGATGTCCGCCGTCGCAATCTGCCCAGACAGAGCCTGACCGCGCGCCCCGATCCAGCGGGTGAACGCGTCGCGCCGCATCCCCAGCGCCTGCACCATTTCCGCCTCTTGGCGGATCTGTTCCGACGTGCGTTCCGCCTGCATGACCGACATGTTGGATTTCAGCGTCGGATTGCGCGAGATCAGCTGGTTGGCGACCGTGATGACGATCAGCACCAGACCACCGACAACGGCCAGAGACCCCATCCACGGGTGAAAGATGAACAGGCCAAAGAGGAAAACCGGCGCCCAGGGCACGTCAAAGGCCGCCAGCAGCACCGGCGAGGACATCAGCCGCTGCACCGATTCGAGATCGCGCAACCCGGTTTGTGCCAGCTCGTCCGGCTGCACGGCGGACCGCCGCAGCACCGCGTCGAACACCCGCAGGTCCAGCGCCGCCTGGAACCGCGCCGCCACGCGCCCCATGATCCGGCCACGCACGTAGTCCAGCACGCCCATCATGCCGTAAAGGAACAGCACCACCGCCGAGAGCGCGATCAGCGTCGCCTCCGACCGCGAGCCGAGCACCCGATCATAGACCTGCAACATGTACAGCGGCCCGGTCAGCATCAGCAGGTTGACCAGTGCGCTGAAAATCCCGACGAACCAATAGTAGGGTCTGGATTGCCGCCGCGCCGCGCGCAGCTCCTCCAGCCCGGTGTCCTTCTTCTGGGTGCTCATGAGCCCGTGGTGCCCCTCAAATTCCGGCGGCCTTCTGCCGCATGCGCGAAAACGGATAGCAAACGCCCGCTTTCTTGTCTCCATTGTGCCACAAGGGGGTAGAAATCCACTTCATTCCTTGGGCACAATCCAAAATCAAATTAAGTAACCTTTTAAGGAAACCGCTGCCGGTTTCCAAAGACATTTGCTGGGGGGCAAGCTGAAATGGGCGGTTTTCGTGGGGTTTTGGCCATCTCCGCGCTGGCGGTGACGCTGGCAGGATGCTCCGTCCCCGGCCCGGGGCAGGCGCCCGACGGCATCTGGGACCCCAACGAGGCGACGAACCGCCGCATCCACGACTTCAACACCCGCGTCGATGAACGCCTGCTGCGCGGCACCGGCAAGGGCTTTGCCGAAAGCCTCCCTGACGGCAGCCGGCAGGCGGTTGGGCAGTTCGCCGACACCGTGTCCGTGCCGCAGACCGTTGTGAACCAGCTGCTGCAACTGCGGCTGTGGCGCGCGACCAAGAACACGCTGCGCTTTACCCTCAATGCCACCATGGGGCTGGGCATCATGGACCCGGCCGCCGAACTGGGCCTGACCGAGGACGCCAGCGACTTTGGCGAGACGCTCGCCGTCTGGGGCGTGCCCGAAGGCGCCTATATGGAGCTGCCCGTCCTGGGCCCCTCGACCGAACGTGACACCACCGGCAAGGTCGTTGACCTGTTCACCGATCCGCTGGGGTATGTGCTGGGCAAACCAGAGAAATTCCTCCCCCCGGTGGCGAAAGTTGCCGATAAAGTGATCACGCGGGGCGAGTTCTCGACAACCGTGGACTCGGTGCTGTACGACAGTGCCGACAGCTACGCGCAGACGCGCACCATGTATTTGCAGAACCGTCGTTTCGAGCTGGGTCAGGACGATCCTGCCAGCGCCGACATCGACCCGCTGGCGCTGGACGTGTCGGGGTTCTGACAGCCACCGGAGGAAACACCATGGCCCCGATCTTCACCCGCCGCCACTTCATGCTGACCGCCGCCGCGGGGGCGTTGACGCTGATGCTGCCGAAGGACGCGCTGGCGCTGAACGATGCGCAGGCGAAATCGCTGGTCGACAGCCTCGTGGGGGAAATCAACAAGGTCATCGCCTCGGGCAAATCCGAGACCGCCATGTACGGCGATTTCGAGCGTATCTTCCGCCGCTATGCCGACTTGCCCTACATCGCGGCCTATGCGCTGGGGGCCGATGGCCGCTCCGCTTCGGCGGCACAGAAGAAGGCCTTTACCGACGCCTTCACCGGCTACATCTCGCGCAAGTACGGCAAGCGCTTCCGCGAGTTCATCGGCGGCAAGCTCGAGGTCAAGGGCGTCAAGGCGGTGAAGAACTACTACGAGGTCGCCTGCACCGCGATCCTGCGTGGCCAGAGCCCCTTCACCGTGACCTTCCACGTTTCTGAACGGACGGGCAAGCCCTTGATGTTCAACATGTATATCGAAGGCGTGAACCTGCTCCTGACCGAGCGGACCGAAGTGGGCTCGATGCTGGACAAGCGGCGCGGCAACATCGACCAGATGATCGCGGATCTGCGCAAAGCCTCCTGACACGGGCGGTATCCGGACCATGCGGTTCGACAGCGTGGTCATGGTCGACTGGTCCGGCGGCAACGACCGGGGTTCGCGACCGTGCAAGGACGCCATCTGGATCGGCGATGCGGGGCATGATCCTGTGTACTGCCGCAACCGGCAGGTGGCCGAGGATTGGCTGACTGACCGCCTGTCACGGGCGGTTGCGCGGGGCGAACGGCTGATGGTCGGCTTCGACTTCCCCTTTGGCTACCCGCAGGGCGTGGCGCAGCGCCTCTCCGGGGGCGGGGTGTTTGACCTCTGGAACTGGATCGACGCCCGGATCGAGGATTCACCCAAGCGCAACAACCGCTTCGACATGGCGGGGCAGGTGAACCTGTCGCTCGGCGGCGGGGGCCCATTCTGGGGCCACGGCCTTGGCCGCGAGGTGCCGGGCCTTGCGCGGAACAAATCCGGCTACCGCAATCCCTTCCCGGACCGCCGCCGTTGCGAAGACCGGGCCAAGGGCGCCTTCACCGTCTGGCAACTGGCCTATGCCGGGGCGGTGGGCAGCCAGGTCCTGATGGGCCTGCCGGTGCTGAACCGCCTGCGCAGCCGTTTTCCCGTGGCCATCTGGCCTTTCGAGGCCCCCGACGCGCCGATCCTGTTCACCGAAATCTGGCCCGGCCTGATCGACCCCGCCGTGCGCGCCCAGCCCGGCATTCGCGACGCCGTACAGGTTCGCCTGCTGGCAGACGGTCTGATGCGGTTGCACCCGGACCGGCTCGGCGCGATGGTACAGGTCGACGACCCGCTGGCCCGCTCCGAGGAAGGCTGGATCCTTGGCCTCGGCCACGAAGAGGAATTGCTGACCACATGCCGCTGAAACCGCCGCCCCTGCGGAACGACTGCTTTGCCCTGCCGCCTGGCGTGGACTGGACCCCGGTGGATCAGGCCCTGACCATGCTGCGCGAACGGCTGTCCCCGGTGGTGGCGCAAGTGACCGTGCCGCTGGCGCAGTCGGCGGGCCGCGTGCTGGCGCAGGACCTGACGGCGCATCGCGCCAACCCGCCACTGCCGAACACCGCCGTGGACGGCTACGGCTTTGCCGCCGCCAGCGTGGGGGAGGGCGACATCACCCTGCCCTTGGTCACGGGCCGCGCCGCCGCCGGCGTTCCCTTCGCGGGCACCGTGCCCCCCGGCCATGCGATCCGCGTCCTGACCGGGGCCGCCCTGCCAGACGGCGTCGATACCGTGGTTCTGGACGAAGACTGCGCCACCGACGCCACATCCGTCGCCTTCCGCGGCCCGGTCAAACCCCGCGCCAATACCCGCCGCGCAGGCGAGGATGTCGAGGAAGGCGCACAAGCTCTGCCCAAGGGCCGCACCCTCACCCCCGCCGACCTCGCGCTGGCCGCCGCCATCGGCTGGTCAAACCTGCCGGTCTATGAAAAACTCAGCGTCGGCGTCCTGTCCACCGGCGACGAAGTCGTCCCGGCAGGCACCCAGGCCACACCCGGCCAGATCTTCGACGCCAACCGCCCCATGCTGCTCAGCATGGCAGACCGCTTTGGCTACACACCCGTCGACCTCGGCCACGTCCCGGACGACCGTGCCGCCCTGCGCGCCCGCCTCGACACCGCCGCCGCACAAACCGACCTCATCCTCACCTCCGGCGGCGCCTCGGCAGGGGACGAAGACCACGTCTCCGCCCTCCTGCGCGAAACCGGCGCGCTGGCGGAATGGCGCATCGCCCTGAAACCGGGCCGCCCGCTGGCACTGGGCATCTGGCAGGGCACCCCCGTCTTCGGCCTTCCGGGCAACCCGGTCGCCGCCTTCACCTGCACGCTGATCTTTGCCCGGCCCGCCATGAGCCTGATGTCCGGCGCAGGCTGGCAGGAACCGACGGGCTTCACCGTCCCCGCCGACTTCACGAAAAACAAGAAACCGGGCCGCCGGGAATACCTGCGGGCCCGCATCCGGGGCGGTCAGGCCGAGGTCTTCAAATCCGAAGGGTCGGGCCGCATCTCGGGCCTCAGCTGGGCCGAAGGCCTCGTAGAACTCCCCGACGGCCCGCAACAAATCAAACCCGGCACACCGGTCCGCTACATCCCCTTCGGCAGCTTCGGACTTTAGCGCAGCATTCCTGCTTCTTCTTGGTTCAAATGTCTCCGGGGGAGTCTGCCGAAGGCAGGCGGGGGCAGAGCCCCCAGGCGCGATTTTTCGGGGAAAAATCGCTCCCCCAGAAACAACCGGATCAGTCGAACGTCCCGGCCACGCGCCCCAGCAACATGAAGGCCCGCGAGGTCCGCGTGCTTCCAAAGGCCGAGATATCCTCGTCCGAGAACCCCGGCTCCACATTGGCAAACAGCTGGTCATAGCGCCGCAGGAAGTGATGCGCCGCGTCCCGGAAAATCGGGTCCTCGCGCATCCGTCCCGCCGCCAGTGCCAGCGAGGACCGGTCATGCACCCCACCCAAAGGCGCGATCGTGCGCCCGCGCTCGCCCTTGGCAAAGGCGCGCCAGACCTCCGGACGCGCCATGTCGGGACGCAGGTCGTCCATGTAGATGCCATCCTGGCTCATCAGCGTCAGGATGTCCTGCGCCGCCTGGATCACCTTGGCCGCCTGCCTGTCCTTCAGCGCCCGACGCAGGGCGGCAAAGCCCTCGTCGTCCTCGGCGGTCTCGGGGAAATGCAGCGCGCGGATCAGGTCGGCGTTGGACAGCGGCGGCAAGAGCGCCTCGGCGGGCGTGCCCAGAGACAGCGCCGGCTGGTCGTCCACCGCCGGTTCCGCAACCACATGGGTTTCCGCCTGACGGATGCCACCCAGCATGGCCAGCGTCGCCTCGAGGTTCTTCACCCCGCCGCCCAGATCGTCCAGCCGCTTCAGCACCTGCGGATGCGGCGGCTGACCCTTTCCGGCCTGCGATTGCTGCACATAGGCCTGCCGCAGCGCGTCGATCGCCGCCTGCAGGCGCGCGCTCTCCTCGCGCATCACCTTGGACGCGCGCACCGCCATGGCCGCGACCCAGATCATCGCCACGGGCAGCACGATCACCATCAGCACGATGAGGAAACTCACGCCACCGCCATCGTCCGACGGCCCGCCGGACATGAAGAACCACGCCGACAGCAGCAGCCATACGACCGACAAGGCCGCCGCCGCGATCTCCACCGATGTCAGGCCCGCAGCCTCGCCGCGGCTGTAGAGGCCGGGCAGGGTCGGGCGGGCGTCCTTGGTCTCGGCCATGGCAGGGCTGCCTTACTTGTAGCTGATCGAGAGGATCTCGTAGGCCTTCTGACCGCCGGGGGTGTTCACCTCGACGCTGTCGCCTTCTTCCTTGCCGATCATCGCGCGCGCGATGGGGGATTTCACGTTCAGCAAGCCCTTCTCGATGCTCGCCTCGTGTTCGCCGACGATCTGCCAGGTCTTTTCCTCGTCGGTGTCCTCGTCCACCACCGTCACGGTCGCGCCGAACTTGATCGGGCCGGACAGGCTGGCGGGGTCGATGACCTCGGCCAGGCCGATCACGCCTTCGAGTTCCTTGATCCGCCCCTCGATGAAGCCCTGTTTCTCGCGCGCCGAATGGTATTCGGCGTTCTCCTTCAGGTCTCCCAGCTCGCGTGCCTCTGCAATCGCCTGGATGATGGCGGGACGCTCGACGGACTTGAGCTGCTTCAATTCTGCTTCGAGCGCGGTAAAGCCCGCGCGGGTGATCAGGATCTTGTCCATTTCGGATCTTCTTTTGCTGAGAGACGCGTTTGAATGCGGAAAGTGTCGCGTGTGCCGCGTGATGTAAAGGGTGGGGCGTCCGCTGGCCAGCGGGTTTTTCGCGCGGTTGGCGTGTTTTTGCAGAGCATTCACCGCTGTCCGCGACCGGGTTCCATCCCGCTTGGGTGGATCGGTTGGTGGATCAACCTTTCTCTCAAAAGGCGAAATGCAGGGGCCGCTGCGCCACGAGCCCGGCGGAGTCGCTCCCGTCTGGCGGGTAAAAAACGCTTAACGAATCACTGAGATTCACGATGTGATCGACAATACCGATCCTGAAGGGGCAATCGTTTCCATTCTGGTCCGGGTTTTTGGTGAATTGTGGCGAAATTATGCGGCGCTGGTTGAAATTCTAGCCTCACGCCGCTCTGCCGTCTAAGTTGTGGGCCGTGGGTTGGCACGGAGCGTGTCTCGGCCCGGTGCAAGATTTGAATGACGATATTCGGGGAGACACGCGATGCCAGCAACATCGGGGCATGACAATCTGACAGGAACCTTGAACGGCGACGTGATCGCGCTGCTGGAGGGGGATGACACCTTCTTTGGCCTCGCGGGGAACGATACCGTCGATGGCGAGGCCGGGAACGACGTCCTTTGGGGCGACGAGGACGACGACTGGCTGAAGGGCGGGATCGGCATGGACCTGCTGCTGGGCGGTGAGGGCAACGACACGCTCGAAGGCGACGAGGACAACGACACCATCGACGGCGAGGCGGGCAATGACCTGATGCTCGGGGGCGAGGGTGACGACTGGCTGGTCGGCGGCGACGGCAATGACACCATGGATGGCG
Source organism: Sagittula sp. S175 (assembly GCF_049800975.1). Lineage (NCBI taxonomy): Bacteria > Pseudomonadati > Pseudomonadota > Alphaproteobacteria > Rhodobacterales > Roseobacteraceae > Sagittula > Sagittula sp. S175. Next base: position 45,685 of record NZ_JBNAGB010000012.1, on the reverse strand, counting down.
AGTCCGGGGACGACAAGATCGAGGGCGATCTTGGCGACGATTGGATGAAGGGCGAGCAGGGTAACGATCTGCTGCTGGGCGGCGAGGGCAACGACACCCTCGAAGGTGGTCTCGACAATGACACCATGGACGGTGAATCCGGCGCTGACCTGATGCTCGGCGGCGAAGGCAACGACTGGATGAAGGGTGAGGACGGCAACGACACCATGGACGGCGAGTCCGGGGACGATACCGTCGAAGGCGGCCTTGGCGACGACTGGATGAAAGGCGAGCAGGGCGCTGACCTGATGCTGGGCGGCGAGGGCAATGACACCCTCGAAGGCGGTCTGGACAATGACACCATGGACGGTGAGTCCGGCGCTGACCTGATACTGGGTGGCGAAGGCAATGACTGGATGAAGGGCGAGGACGGCGACGACACCATGGATGGCGAGTCCGGTGACGACCGTCTGGAAGGGGGCCGCGGCAACGACTGGATGAAGGGTGAAGCGGGCAACGACCTGCTGATCGGTGCCGCTGGCAGCGACACCATGCTGGGCGGCGAGGGCATGGACACCCTCTACGGCGGCGGCAACGATGACGAGATGCACGGCGGCGACGGCGACGACTGCATGGTCGGTCACGGCGGTGCCGACCTGATGTTCGGCGACGCGGGCAACGACACGATGAACGGTGGCGCGCAGAACGACACCATGGACGGCGGTGACGGTGACGACTGCCTGCAAGGGCAGACCGGCGATGACGCACTAATGGGCGGCCTCGGCGCCGATACCTTGCTGGGCGGCGCCGGGACTGACGACCTGAACGGCGGTGCGGGCCATGACTCGATGGACGGGGGCGCGGACAATGACCGCCTCACCGGCGCGGCGGGCAATGACACCATGTTCGGCGGCGACGGCAACGATACGCTCTATGGCGGCGGCAACAACGACGAACTGCACGGCGGTGCGGACGACGATTGCCTTGTCGGGCACGCTGGCGCGGACCAACTGTTCGGTGACGCGGGCAACGACACGCTCAACGGCGGCGCGCATGACGACATCCTGGACGGCGGCGAGGGCGACGATTGCCTGAAAGGGCAGGGGGACAACGACGTTCTGATCGGTGGCGACGGCAACGACACCCTCGACGGTGGCGAGGGCGACGACATCCTGACCGGTGGCCTGGGAGTGGATACCTTCGTGTTCAACGGCACCTCCGGTGTGGATCACATCATGGACTTCGAGGTCGGCACCGACATCCTCGACCTGACCGGGCTGGCCGTGATCTCCGTGGGCTGGCACCAGAACGGGACCGGGGTCGACATGGAAATCAACGGAACGCTCGTGGCCTACATCGAGAACGTCGATCACTTCGAGCTCATCAGCACGGACATCCTGTACTGACGCACTCCCGCGCGACAGGACGGTAGACCATGGCTCGGCCCGCCCCTCCGGCGGGCCGTTTTGCGTCTCTGCCCTGTCGCCAACGGCACCCGGCGGACCGGCTTTCCCTATAGGATGCGGCTTCGTGACGCTGCGCGCGCATTGACGAATGCCGCATTGCCGCGATAGGAATTTTGAAATTTTATTACCCGACGGAGCGCAAACCCGTTGGAAGCCGTCTCTGGAGGGAGTGGACATGAGCGAGATCGAACGCGAGTCGATGGAATACGACGTTGTCATCGTCGGTGGCGGTCCTGCGGGCCTGTCCGCCGCGATCCGTCTGAAGCAGCTGGACCCGGACCTGAACGTCGTCCTGCTGGAAAAGGGCTCCGAAGTCGGCGCGCATATCCTGTCGGGCGCGGTGCTGGACCCGGTCGGCCTCGACGCGCTGATCCCCGACTGGAAGGAAAAGGGCGCGCCGCTCAACACCCCCGTGAAGGAAGATCACTTCTACATGCTGGGCGAAGCGGGCGAAGTCCGCATCCCCAACTGGCCCATGCCCAAGCTGATGGACAACCACGGCAAATACATCGTGTCGATGGGCAACGTCTGCCGCTGGATGGCCGAGCAGGCCGAGGCGCTGGGCGTCGAGATCTTCCCGGGCATGGCGTGTTCCGAACTGGTCTACGGTGACAATGGCGAAGTCAAAGGCGTCGTCGCGGGCGTCTTCGGCCTCGAAGCGGACGGCTCCTATGGTCCGAACACCGAGCCGGGCATGGAGCTGCTGGGCAAATACGTCTTCCTCGCCGAGGGCGTGCGCGGCTCGCTGTCGAAGGAAGTCATCGCCAAATACGACCTGCAAAAGGGCCATTGCCCGCAGAAGTTCGGCATCGGCATGAAGGAAATCTGGGAAATCGACCCGGCCAAGCACCGCGAAGGCAGCGTCACCCACACGATGGGCTGGCCGCTGAACTCGAACGCGGGCGGTGGCTCCTTCATCTATCACCTCGAGAACAACCAGGTTTACGTCGGCTTCGTGGTGCACCTGAACTACGAGAACCCGCACCTCTATCCCTACATGGAATTCCAGCGCTTCAAGCATCACCCGATGGTGGCCGAGCTGCTCGAAGGCGGCAAGCGCGTGGCGTACGGCGCGCGCGCGATTTCCGAGGGCGGCTACCAGTCCATGCCCAAGATGGTCGCACCGGGCGTCGCCCTGCTGGGCTGCTCTGTCGGCATGGTCAACGTGCCGCGCATCAAGGGCAACCACAACGCGATGCTGTCCGGCAAGGCCGCGGCCGAAGCGGCCTATGACGCGATCAAGGCCGACCGCGCCGGCGACGAGCTGACCGCCTATGAAACCGAGGTGCGCGAAGGCGCCATCGGCAAGGACCTGAAGCCCGTCCGCAACGTGAAACCCATGTGGTCTAAGTGGGGCATGATCCCCTCGCTGGCGCTGGGCGGTCTGGACATGTGGACCAACTCGCTGTTTGGCCTGTCGCTGTTCGGCACGCTGAAGCACGGCAAATCCGACGCCGCCGCCACCGGCGAGGCGTCGAAGTTCAAGCCGATCGACTACCCCAAGCCCGATGGCAAGCTGTCCTTCGACCGGCTGACGAACGTGTCCTTCTCGTTCACCAACCACGAGGAAAGCCAGCCCTGCCACCTGAAGCTCAAGGACCCCTCGATCCCGATCAATGTCAACCTGCCGAAGTTCGACGAACCGGCGCAGCGGTACTGCCCGGCAGGGGTCTACGAAGTGGTGGAAAAGGACGGCACGAAGGAATTCGTGGTGAACTTCCAGAACTGCGTCCACTGCAAGACCTGCGACATCAAGGACCCCTCCCAGAACATCAACTGGACGGTCCCGCAGGGCGGCGACGGCCCGAACTACCCGAACATGTGATCGCGTCTTCTTTGGCCGATCCAGCGAACGCGCCCCTCGGGGCGCGTTTTGCGTTTCAGGGGAGGGGTTAACCCGGTCTTCATGCGAAGCACGCATCCTCGCCCGCGTAGGGTTTCAAGGATGCACAGCATGATAAAGGAACGCGCCGACCGCTGGCCCAGTGCCTGGGGGTTCGAACTGGCCACCGACGACGGTGACTTTGCCGCGACAATCGTCAATGTCTCGGAAAGCGGCGCCTTTGCCGAAGGGCGGCTGCCGCTGGCCATCGGCGCGCGCGTGCGGCTGACCGCCATGCAGCAGCCCATTCTGGCAAAGGTCGTGCGGGTGAACACCCGTGGCGCGGCGCTGGAATTCGACGCCCCGCTCAGTGCCGCGCAGCTGGCCAACCTGCGTCAGTACCGCGACCTCCGGCAGATGTGATCGAATTGCGCGCCTCACGGGCGTCGCGCGGGTCTGCCAGTGCATTGCCATGCCTCGCGGGGCGCTCTAGGCTTTGCGCCAACAAGGAAACGAACAGGGAGGCCGGAGCGTGACGCACAGGACCAACGTCTGGGCACAAAGCATTCGGGCCGGCGCCTTGGCGCTGCTGACCACCGCAACGGGCGCCATCGCCCAGAACGCCGATCCGGCCCCCGGTTTCGCGGGCGACTACCTCGCCGCGCGTCAGGCCAGCTTCATCGGTGATTTCAAGGCCGCCGCCCATCATTACGGTCGCGCGCTGGCCTTCGATCCGAACCGCGGCGAACTGCTGGAACGCGCCATCCTGGCCGAGATGTCGCTGGGCGATTTCGGTCGCGCCGCGCTGCTGGCGCAACGCATGACCGAGGCGGGGCTGGACAGCCAGATCGCCCAGATGGCCGCGATCACCCATGCCGCGACCAAGGAAAGCTACGCCACCATCATCCAGGCGGTGGACGACAAGAAGGGCATCGGCCCGCTGGCCGACGGTCTGGTCAAGGCCTGGGCGCAACTGGGCACCGGCGACATGAGCGCCGCCCTGCTGTCCTTTGACGCGGTGTCAAAGATGCAGGGCCTCGCGCCCTTCGCCGCCTATCACAAGGCGCTGGCGCTGGCCTCCGTCGGTGACTTCGAAAGCGCCGCCGCGATCTTCGACGGGGACGAGGCCGCCGGCATGGGCTCCACCCGCCGCGGCACCATGGCCCGGGCCGAGATCCTGTCGCAACTGGGCCGCGCCCCCGAGGCGGTGACCCTGCTGGACGACAGCTTTGGCACCGAACTCGACCCCGAGTTGAAGCAGATGCGCAGCGCGCTGGAGGCGGGCGAGAAACTCCCCTTCTCCCACGTCCGCACGCCCAAGGACGGCATGGCCGAGGTCTTCTACACTCTCGCGGGCGCGCTCTCGAACGAGGGCAGCGACGACCTGACCCTGCTCTATTCCCGCATGGCCGAGGCCCTGCGCCCCGACCACACCGACGCCATCCTGCTGTCCGGTGAAATCCTCTCGGGGATGCAGCAATACGACATGGCGGAGCAGACCTTCTCGCAGGTCCCGCCCGAGGACCCCTCCTACCACGCCGCCGTCATGGGCGAGGCCGAGGCGCTGCGCGATCAGGGCGACGTTGCCGGGGCCATCGCCGCGCTCGAGGATCTTGCACAGAAGCAGCCCGACCTGACCGTCGCCCATACCACTCTGGGCGACCTCTACCGCCAGGAAGAACGCTACGCCGACGCGGTCAGCGCCTACACCACAGCGCTCGGCCTCTTCGAGGAAGAAGGCCCGCGCCAGTGGTTCCTCTACTACGCCCGCGCCATCAGCCACGAACGCCAGGACCAATGGACCGAGGCAGAGGCCGATTTCCGCAAGGCGCTGGAACTGAATCCCGAACAGCCGCAGGTTCTGAACTACCTCGGCTACTCGCTGGTCGAACAGAAGACCAAGCTCGACGAGGCGCTCGACATGATCGAACGCGCCGTCGCCGCGCGCCCCGATTCCGGCTACATCGTCGACAGCCTCGGCTGGGTGCTCTACCGCCTCGGCCGCTACGAGGAGGCCGTGCCGCACATGGAAAAGGCCGCCGAACTCATGCCCATTGACCCGGTGGTGAACGACCATCTGGGCGACGTCTACTGGGCCGTGGGCCGCGAACGCGAGGCGGAATTCATGTGGCACCGCGCACTCTCCTTCGTCGATTGGGAGGACGCCGCCGCCGAGGCCGACCCCGAACGCATCCAGCGCAAGCTCGAGGTGGGCCTCGATCAGGTCCTCGCCGAAGAGGGCGCACCGCCCCTCGAACGCGCCGCCGTCGAGTAAGCATGCCGCCCGGAACGACCACGGCCTTCGCCCCGGCGAAGGTCAACCTCGCGCTTCATGTCACCGGCCAGCGCGCTGACGGCTACCACCTGCTCGACAGCCTCGTGATGTTCGCCGACGTGGGCGACACCATCACCCTGCGCGACGCACCCGAGATGTCGCTCACCGTCACCGGCCCCCGCGCGACAGGCGTCCCCACGGACGCCCGCAACCTCTGCTGGAAGGCGGCGGAACGCTTCGGCGCCGCCGTCGCCATCACGCTCGACAAACACCTTCCCGCCGCCGCAGGCATCGGAGGCGGCTCCTCCGACGCCGCCGCCACCCTGCGCGCCATGGCCGACCTCTACAACCGGTCCTTCCCCACGGAAAACCTCGCAACCCTCGGCGCCGACGTCCCCGTCTGCACCGTGGCCCATGCCGCCCGCATGTCCGGCATCGGCGATCACGTCCTGCCGCTGACCATGGCCCCGCTGCACGCGGTCCTCGTCAATCCCGGCGTCGACGTCCCCACGCCGCAGGTCTTCAAGACCCTGACGACCAAGGCCAATCCCCCCATGACCGACTGGCCCGACCACGGCGGCGCCCCCGCCGCCATCGACTGGCTGCAAACCCAGCGAAACGACCTGCAGGCCCCGGCCATCGCCCTGCAACCGGTCATCGCCGACACGCTCGCCGCCCTCGCGGCCACCACAGGCAACCGCCTGACCCGCATGTCCGGCTCCGGTGCGACCTGCTTTGCCCTCTACGACGACCGCACTACAGCCGAGGCCGCCGCCACCCAACTCCAATCCCTTCACCCGGACTGGTGGACCACCGCCTGCACCCTGCGCTGACCCTGCTTCTTTGGTTTTCCAAATACCCTCGGGGAGTCCCGAAGGGACGGGGCAGAGCCCCATCCACATCTCCACAGTCCGCAGCGTTAACCACGGGAAACCGCACAATCATGCGCATGGTTTGTGCATGCATTGTGCATCGCAATTTCCGGCGCTGTGCAGCCGTTAATATTAACCCAAAAGGTTAACGCGACTCAGGGCGGGCACCGCCCGAAATTCAACCCAAAGGCGATAGCTCTCAGCTGACCCGCGCCACCACGTAATCGTTCAGGTCGATCAACAGGTCGCGCATCTCACCCGCCGGCAGCTGCTCCATCGCTGCCTTGGCCTTCGCCGCCCAGGCCAGCGCCTCGACCCGCGTGGCCTCCAGCGCGCCATGCTTGTTCAGCAATGCCAAGGCGTGCTCCAGGTCGCCGTCCCGCTGGTCGCCCTTCTCGATCACCCGCTTCCAGAAGGCCTGCTCCTCGGCATCCGCCTTGGCATAGGCCTTGATGAGCGGCAGCGTCAGCTTGCGCTCGCGGAAGTCGTCGCCGACGTTCTTGCCCGTCGCATCCGACCCCCAGTAATCCAGCAGGTCATCGACGATCTGAAAGGCGATCCCCAGCGCGTCGCCATAGTCGAACAGCGCCTGCACCTCGTCGTCGGGCCGCCCGGCGATCACGCCACCGACCTCCGTCGCCGCCGAGAACAGCGCCGCCGTCTTGCCCCGAACGACCTGCAAATACACATCCTCGGACGTCTTCAGGTCCTGCGCCGCCGTCAGCTGCAACACCTCGCCCTCGGCGATGGTCGCGGAGGCATTGGACAGGATGCGCAGCACCCGCAGGTTGCCCGTCTCGGTCATCAACTGGAACGACCGGGCAAACAGGTAGTCGCCCACCAGAACCGAAGATTTGTTGTCCCACAACAGGTTGGCGGTCTTGCGGCCGCGGCGCATGGCGCTTTCGTCCACCACGTCGTCATGCAGCAGCGTGGCCGTGTGGATGAACTCCACCGTCGCCGCGAGATGCACGTGATACGGACCTTCGTAGCCGCACAGCTTTGCCGCCGCGAGGGTCAGCATGGGCCGCAGCCGCTTGCCCCCGGCCTCGACCAGATAAGCCGTCACCTCGGGGATGCGTGGCGCATGTTTCGACGCCATCCGCTCGCGGATCAGGCCATTGACGGCCTCCATCTCGGGGGCCAGCAGCTGGGCCAAACGCTCGTGCGGTTTCGCGCTTCTCTGATCCAACATTTCACTCCCCGTGAAGGCTCGACAAGGGCGGTGCCCAGTCCTTACATCATCGTTATGGAAGAGCTTCTGCGCACCACCGACATCACCTTGATCCCGCTGGCCAAAACCCTTCTGGACGCCGAGGATATACCCAGCTTTGAGCTGGACGTAAACATGAGCATCCTCGAAGGATCCATGGGTATATTGCCGCGCCGCCTGATGGTCAGGACCGATGACCTGACGCGCGCCCGCCGCATCCTGGACCTCGCGGGCGTCAACTATGAGGGCTGAGCCCTTTCCCGAAGACGAACTGACCCGCGACGCCATGCTGGGCGGCAAGGTGCAGTTGTGGCAACCGCGCGAAGGCTATCGTGCGGGCACCGACCCGGTGCTGCTGGCTGCCTCGGTTCAGGCGCGCGCGGGCCAGTCCGTGCTGGAACTGGGCTGCGGCGGCGGGGCGACGCTGTGTTGCCTCGGGATGCGCGTCCCCGGCCTGCGCCTGTGCGGGATCGAGATCCAGCCGGGCTACGCCGACCTCGCCCGCCGCAACCTGTCGGACAACGGGCTGCAAGGCGAGGTCTGGGAGGGCGACCTCACCGACCCGCCCCGCGCCCTGCGGGGCGAGAGTTTCGACATGGTCGTGGCCAATCCGCCGTATTTCGAGACCGGCAAGGGGTTCGCCGCCAGCGACAGCGGGCGCAGCACGGGCCGCAGCGGCGAGGTGCCCTTGTCGGCCTGGGTCGCGGTGGCGACCAAACGGCTGAAGCCGCGCGGCTACGCGACATTCATCCAGCGCATCGAACGCCTGCCGGAACTGCTGGCGGCCATGGATGCGCATCTTGGCGCGCTGGAACTGTTGCCGCTCCTGCCGCGCGAAAACCGTCCGCCGCGTCTGTTCCTGCTGCGTGGGCGCAAGGACGGCCGCGCCCCGTTCCGATTCCATCCGCCAAAGGTGATTCATGGACTCGCGATTCGCGGAAATGCCTCGGACAACTATACGGATAGCTTCCGCGAGGTCATGGTGAGCGGTGCATCGCTGGAATTTGAGCCGGATCAAGGCTGATTCTTGCCGCGTATTACAGTTTTGTGAAGCATTATTGCAGGCGCAGCGTGACAGAACGCTTACGTTATGCTGCACTGGAATCCTGAGCCAACGAAAGGAGGATCCCCATGAGCTTGAGCTCGCATCTGCAGGAATTGAAGAGGAAGCACCAGACTCTCTCGGACGCCGTTGAGGTCGCCCAGCGATCGCCCGGGACCAATGACCTGCACATCGCGGATCTGAAGAAGCAGAAATTGCGGATCAAGGAGGAAATTACGCGCCTTTCGTCTACCGCCGTCGCCTGACCAGCTGCGGTGGGGCCTGTCCTGACGCCCGTCGGGGCAGGTCCGCCCGAGGATGGTCGCACGCCGTTGCCGCCCGGTTCGTGGCACATGCCTTGAGCCATAACTGTTGCGAAAAATCCTCGCTCAAGAGACCAGCGTCTTGCCCTCCATTCCCGTGGGCAGCGCCCTGATCTCTCCCATGATCCACTCACGGAAGGCCGCGATACGCGGCTGCATTTCCTCGCCCTTGCGACAGAGGAACCTGAACCGCGCCGGGGTCGTCAGCGCCACCGGATAAGGCGCCGTCAACAGCCCTTGCGCAAGCATGCCCTGCGCGAGGGAGGTGCGCGTCAGCAGAACGCCGCCCCCGGCAAGCGCCGCGTCCAGCGCATGATCCGCTTGGCTGAAACTTGCGGTCACCGTCGGCTGATGATCCACCCCGCAGGCCCTGAACCACGCCGCCCAGTCGCGCAAGGGGTCGAGGAACGCGATGGAAGCGTCGTCCAGCAGAGGTGCCTCCCGCAGGCTCTCGGGCGTCGGATACCGCGCGGCGATGTCTGGCCGCATCATCGGCGTGACGCCTTCCTCCAGCATTCGTTCCGAATACAGCCCCGCATCGTCGCCGGTGCCGTAACGGATCGCCACATCCACCGTGTCACGGTCGAAATCCAGCATGCGCAAGGTGGCGGCAAAGCGCAGTTCGATGTCGGGATGCGCCTGCGCAAAGGCAAACAGGCGCGGGGCCAGCCGCTTTGCGGTGAATGCCGGGCCCGCCGTGATCGTCAGCGCCGCGCCATCCTGCAAAGCCCGCGTCGCGCGCCAGGCCGTCGTCAGCCGGTCGAACCCCTCGGAGGTGCCCGGCGCCAGCACGCGCCCCGCTTCCGTCAGGGTCACCGCCCGGTTCAGACGATGGAACACGGCCTGTCCCAGGTGCTCCTCAAGGCTCTTGATCTGAAAGGACAGGGCGGCGGGCGTGACGTTCAATTCCTCCGCCGCCTTGGCAAAGGACAGGTGACGGGCGGCCGCCTCAAAGGCGCGCAGGGCGGTCAGTGGCGGAAGGCGGTCGGTCATTCGGGCAAGAATTTCTTGTGTGAAATGGCAAGAGGTCTCGTTTGTGCTGATTAAGCGTGAGGAATATTCAGAGATCAGTCAAGTAAAACTGGTTCAAGGATTTCCACCATGCTCGAAACATCTCCCGACCGCCGTCATCACTGCGCCTATCGCGCCGCACACGCAGCGCGCGGCGCTTTTGTCGCATCCCTCTGGCGGGCTGTCTTCTCTCCGCGCATCACCCGCGCAGGAAAGTGACCACCTGATCCACCTCGGTCTGGGCAATCTCGTGCCCGCCGGGGTGCCAGACGGTCGTGACCCGCGCGTCCTGATCGTCGAGCCAACTCACCAGCCGCCGCGTCAGCGGCGCAGGGCAGATTGGATCACGCTCGCCCGCCGTGACCAGCACACGGACCCTGGACAGACCAGGCACTGGCGCGGGCTCCCAGGGGATCAGCGGATGCAGCAGTGCCAGATCGGTGAACAGCGTCGGATCGGCCATGGCCGCCGACGCCAGGATATTCGCCCCGTTTGAATACCCCAAACCCGTGACGCGCGTCGCACCGGTTCTGGCCCGCGCCTCCGAGACAAAGCGGATCATCGCCTCCGTCCGTCGCGCAAGATCCGCCATGTCGTACAACCCTTCGGCCTTGCGGCGGAAAAACCGCAACGCCCCGTGTTCCGACACATCGCCCCGGGGCGAGATCACGTGCGCCTCGGGCAGGACCTCGCGGGCAAAGCCGTGAAACTGCGCCTCGGTGCCGCCGGTGCCGTGAAAGGTGAAGACGAGGGGCGCACCGGGCGCGCCCTCCGTCTCGGCAAAGGCGTAATCAGTCACGGATCGGCTCCAGCATCTGCTCCAGTCGAGCGCGCAGGTGTTCATGCTGCGTCGGCAGCTTCAGCGCTTCGCCAAGGTGCGCGCTGTCTTCGTCGCGGTCAAAGCCCGGCTCGTTGGTGGCCACCTCGAACAGCACCCCGCCCGGCGTGCGGAAGTAGATCGCCCAGAAGTAATCGCGGTCGATCACCGGCGTCACCTGGTAACCCGTGTCCATCAGCGCTTTGCGCACCTCCAGCTGCTTGTCCCGGTTGTCGACGGAAAAGGCGATGTGATGCACCGACCCGGCCCCTTGCGCGGCATGGGCGGCCTCGACCTCGGTGATGTCGATTACCTGTGCTTCATTGCCGTCGGGCACGCGATAGCGGGTCACGTTGTGCTGCGTGTCCTCCTTTTCGTAGCCCATGAAGGTCAGCAACTCGCCACTGGCCGCCGCGCCGCGTGGGCTGAGCCGCATGTCAGCGGAATGAAAGCCGCGAATCGCCACGTCCTCGGGGACATCCGCCACCCAGGGGGCGCGGTCGTCCTCGGCCTCGACCAATGCGAACCCGTCGCCGTCCGGACCCTTGAACATCAGCCGCGTCTCGCCCATCCGGTCGGTTCGGATCAGCCCATCGACCTCATAAGCGCCAAGCCGTTCCTCCCAGAAGGGCAGGGCGCCTTTCGGCACGGCAAAGGCGGTGGTGCCGACCTCCCCCACGCCGGGACGACCGCGGGCCGCATCCGGGAAGGGGAAATAGGTCATCACCGTCCCGGGCGTGCCCGCCGCGTCGCCGTAATACAGGTGGTAGACGTCCGGCGCGTCGAAGTTCACTGTCTTCTTGACCCTGCGCAGCCCCAGCACCTTGGTGAAGAACGCGTTGTTTTCCTGTGCGCCGGACGCCAGCGAGGTGACGTGGTGCAATCCGTTGATCTGCTTCAGCATGAGAAACCCTCCGTTTGGAGGCAGGATATAGCGCGGCTTCGTCTGTGTGGAATTGCAGGATTCTGCGCGGGGTTGGTGCGTGCGCGCGCAAAGACTTTTCGTCGAAAAGTCTTCGCCCCCAAAACGCAAAACGCCCCGACCTGACGGCGGGGCGCTGCGCAAGGACTTTCAACGAAAGTCCTTGGCCAGGTCGGTGACAGATCAGACGAAGAACTGCGCGCCGTTGGCAGAGATCGTCGAACCGTTGATGAAGCCCGCATTGTCCGAGGCGAGGAAGACCACGCAGCGCGCGATTTCTTCCGGCTCGCCCAGACGGCCCGCCGGGATCTGGCCGATGATCGACTCGCGCACCTTTTCCGGCACGGCCATGACCATCTCGGTGGCGATGTAGCCCGGGCAGATCGCGTTGGCAGTGATGCCGGCGCGCGCGCCTTCCTGCGCCAGGGACTTCACGATGCCCAGATCGCCCGCCTTGGTCGCGGCATAGTTCACCTGCGCGAACTGGCCCTTCTGACCGTTGATCGACGAGATGACGATGATGCGGCCAAACTTGCGCTCGCGCATCCCCGGCCACACCGGGTGAACGGTGTTGAACACGCCGGTCAGGTTGGTGTCGATCACCTCTTTCCACTGCTCCGGGGTCATCTTGTGGAAGGGCGCGTCACGGGTGATGCCCGCGTTGGCCACCACCACGTCGATCGGGCCGAGGTCGGCTTCGACCTGCGCGATGCCCGCCTTGGACGATTCGTAGTCGGCCACGTTCCACTTGTAGGTCTTGATGCCGGTCTCGGCGGTGAAGGCGGCGGCCTTCTCGTCGTTGCCTGCGTAGGTCGCGGCGACGGTGTAGCCCTCTGCCTGCAGCGCCTTCGAGATCGCCTCACCGATGCCGCGGCTGCCGCCGGTGACGAGTGCAACTCTTCCCATGATCTTCCTCCAGTCCTTGGATATTGTTTGGTAACTTTGTTACCTACCTGTTGAGGTGCCCGCAATATTGTTTCGTGCGATATTTTGACGTCTGCCGCATTTCACGCGCCGTATGGCATCGCCATGGGCCATGGACGGCATCCCTCCTCCCCCGTTTTCCGGAGGTTCAGAATTGCGCAACTTTTCCGAGAATGCAAAGGCGCTGTTAGCGCTGTAACCAATCAGGGGGACAAAAAGCAACGGGCCCCGAAGGGCCCGCCTTTTCCGTACCTTACGGGCGCTCGACGCAGAGCGCGACGCCCATGCCGCCGCCGATGCAGAGGGTCGCGAGACCCTTCTTGGCGTCGCGGCGCTGCATTTCGAACAGCAGCGTGTTCAGGACGCGCGCGCCCGAGGCGCCGATCGGGTGACCGATGGCGATGGCGCCGCCGTTCACGTTCACGATCTCCGGGTTCCAGCCCATGTCCTTGTTCACGGCGCAGGCCTGCGCGGCAAAGGCTTCGTTGGCTTCGACCAGGTCGAGGTCCTCGGCCTTCCAGCCGGCCTTTTCCAGCGCCTTGCGCGAGGCGTAGATCGGGCCGACACCCATGATCTTCGGGTCGAGACCGGCGGTCGCGTAGGAGGCGATGCGGGCCATCGGGGTGATGCCGCGCTTTTCCGCGTTCTCTGCGGACATCAGCAGGACACCGGCCGCGCCGTCGTTGATGCCCGACGCGTTCGCCGCGGTGACCGAGCCGTCCTTGGTGAAGGCCGGGCGCAGTTTCTGCATCGACTCGATGGTCGCGCCGTGACGGATGTACTCATCCTTGTCCATCACGATGTCGCCCTTGCGGGTCTTGATGGTGAAGGGGATGATCTCGTCGGCAAAGCGACCGGCGACCTGGGCGGCCTCGGCCTTGTTCTGCGAGGCCAGCGCGAACTCGTCCTGCATCTCGCGGGTGATCTGCCACTGGTTTGCGACGTTCTCGGCGGTCTGACCCATGTGGTAGCCGTTGAACGCGTCCCACAGGCCGTCCTTGATCATCGTGTCGATGTAGGAAACGTCACCCATCTTGTAGCCCTGACGCAGGTTCTGCGCGTGGGGGGACATGGACATGTTTTCCTGGCCACCGGCGCAGACGATGTCGGCATCGCCCAGCATGATGTGCTGTGCCGCCAGCGCGACCGAGCGCAGGCCCGAGCCGCAGACCTGGTTGATCGACCATGCGGCAGAGCCTTCGGGCAGGCCTGCGTTGATATGCGCCTGACGGGCCGGGTTCTGGCCCTGTGCTGCGGTCAGAACCTGACCGAGGATGGTTTCCGAGACTTCGCCTTTTTCGATGCCTGCGCGCGCAACCAGCGCTTCCAGCACGGCGGCGCCAAGGTCATGCGCCGGGGTGTTGGCAAACGATCCGCCAAAGCTGCCGACGCCCGTGCGGGCCGCGCTTGCGATAACGACATTGGTCATATGGTGTCCTCCTGGCCAAGCGTTCATATGCGCGGAACCGCGGGGCGCGGGCCGCTTCCTGTCTCGCCTGTCGGATCAGGGGATTAACCGATTTTTAGCCTGGTCAAAAGGGACAGCGTGCCACAGGGTGACGCGACGTCGCGCGCATCATGCTTGTTTGCGCTCGCGATCCTCCCGCCATGCGGGTGAAATCGTAGGCGCGGCAAAGAAGTAGCCCTGAAGGCAATCCACCCCCAAAGCGGTGAGGCAATCCGCATCGCTTTCGTTTTCGACACTTTCCGCCACGGTGAACATGTCGAATTGCTCGGCGATTCGGATCATCGCGCCAACCAGCACCTGGTTGTCCGGGTCCCTGGAAATTCCCCGACAGAATTCGCCGTCAATCTTCAGGATATCAAAGCTGAAGTCCTTGAAGTGCCGCAGCGCCGTGTAGCCTGACCCGAAATCGTCGATGGCAAAGGTGATTCCCTTCTTCTGGAGGTCATCCATGAAGGTGGTCACCAGCTCGGGCACCAGCATGGCGGAATGTTCCGTGATCTCCAGGATCAGGCGCTCCCCCACCGTCGCGTCCTGCTGCAAGCCGCGTTGCAACACGCGCATCCATTTCTTGTAGCCGATCGACCGCGCCGACATGTTGACCGACAGGCGCAGATTGGGCACCCGGGAAAGTTCCGCCAGCCCCTTTTCCAGCGCGATACAGTCCAGCAGGCGGCCATATTCCGTGTCTTCAACGGTGCCGATGAACTCGCCCGCGGGAATCACCCGGCCCGTTTCATCCAGCACCCGGATCAGCCCTTCGTGAAAGGCGGGGCGATCCGGCTGGGCGGATTGCACGACAGGCTGGAAGGCCAGCACCACCTGCCGATGCTGGATTGCCCGTCGCACCATGTCCATGACGCCCGCGTCACGGGCCTGCACAGCGTGTTCCAGCGGATTCAGTGGTCCTGTCGTGATCTTCCCCATGGGAATGCTCCGTTTGCGCGGATTCCTGCTTAGGGCGGCAATCTGCCCGCTCAGGCGTTAAGCAATCTTTAAAGGTCGGGTTTGCCGCGAATTGGCGGCAATTCCTGCCGACAGCCAAAGCGGGGCATATTCCACCCCGTTGCAGGCTTGACTCCCCGGCATCGCAGTGTATTTGGGCGGCTCCATTGGTGTTGGTGGCCCTCGCAAGAGGATGCCTGTCACGCCGGGCAGCCGGGAAACCGGTCCGGTGAGAGGACAACGCCCTTCGAAACCTTGAGAAGGAGATCAGACGTGACCAAACGCACGACTGCCAAGTACAAGATCGACCGCCGCATGGGCGAAAACATCTGGGGCCGCCCGAAGTCCCCGGTGAACCGTCGTGAATACGGCCCCGGCCAGCACGGCCAGCGCCGCAAGCAGAAACTGTCGGACTTCGGTCTGCAGCTGCGCGCCAAGCAGAAGCTCAAGGGCTACTACGGCGACCTGACCGAAAAGCAATTCCGCCGCGTGTTCTCGGACGCCGAGCGCATGAAGGGTGACACCGGCGAGCTGCTGATCGGCCTGCTCGAGCGCCGCCTCGACGCCGTCGTCTACCGCGCCAAGTTCGTGCCGACCGTCTTCGCAGCGCGTCAGTTCGTGAACCACGGCCACGTTCTGGTGAACGGCAAGCGCGTGAACATCCCCTCCTACCGCGTGAAGGAAGGCGACGTCATCGAAGTTCGCGAAAAGTCGCGCCAGATGACCGTTCTGCTCGAAGCCGTCCAGCTGACCGAGCGTGACGTGCCCGATTACATCGAGGCCGACCACTCCAAGATGACCGCCAAGTTCGTCCGCACCCCGGGCCTGTCCGACGTGCCGTACCCGGTCATGATGGAACCGAACCTGGTTATCGAATACTACGCACAGAACTAAGTGGTGCGCGGGGGACACCCCGCCGCCCCGGTTCAAAGGCCGTCCCTCGGGGCGGCCTTTTGCATTTTCACGAAGATTTTCGTGAAAGATATGCGCATCCTGCGATATATCCCCGTGCAAACACACCGGAGGTTGCCATGCGCGCTGTTGCGATTCTGTCCTTGATCCTGCTCGCCTCGCCGGGCGTGGCCCAGATGCACGGGCAGGGCGGGGGGCATGGGATGGGCGGGATGGGCCAGCATCACGGCGCGGACGGCACTGGCCATGACGAGGTCAACATGCCCGGCCTGCGCGGTCTCGATGCCACGCCCGAGGAAAGCGGCGAGCTCATGGTGATGTTTCACCACTTCGACACCCTCTCGCGCGAGGTCGAGAACCTGCCGAACGGGATTCGCACCGTCACCACGTCATCGGACCCCATGGTGATGCAGGTCCTCGTGTCGCACGTCACCGGCATGATCCAGCGCGTCGAGGAAGGCCGCGACCCCAAGGTCATGATCCAGAGCCCAACGCTCGACATCTTGTTTGCCCGCCCCGAGGCCATCGAGACAGACATCGAGATCACCGATGCGGGAATTGTCGTGACGCAGACCTCGAACGACCCCGAGATGGTCGCGGCGCTGCACACCCATGCGGCCGAGGTCTCTGACATGGCGGCGCGCGGGATGCAGGCGGTGCATGAACGGATGATGCGTCAGGCAGGGAACTGACCCCGACCGTCAGGCAAAGAAAAACCGCCACACCCGACAGGGCGCGGCGGTCTTGCGGAAGCCATCGTGAACGATGGTCTCAGACGTAATACACGTCGCGGAAGACGTGATGTGCAATGCCTTCACGCTTCAGGCCACGCTCGGCCAGCTGTGCGTCGGTCATCGCGTTCAGACGTTCGATTTCCTTCATGCGGTGGTTGGATTCCGCGATGCGGGCCAGAACCTCGATCATGCCGTTGAACATGTCGGCCAGGAAGTTGCCGCGCGGTGCGGCGTCGTGAGTGATGTGTGCCATGTGTAATCTGTGCCTCTTCGGTTGGGTTTATAGCTCCCCTCCGTGAGAACAGGATATGCCGCGATGCAGCATAATGCCAGTGCAGGTGCAGCATAGCCGCTCCGTCAAAGATGCATGGCTGCAGCATGTAGTTGCGCAGCCCACCCATCCGGCACCAAAAAGGCGGCCCGGGGGCCGCCAGATTGGTTATCGAAAATGGGTCATGGAATGACGCGTAAAACTGTCACCGGTTACCTGCCCCGGGCCGTGAAGCAGGTCGGACCGGAGCGTCTTCAACGCCTACCTACCGATTCCCCATGACAGCGGTGTGAACCCCGCCGCGAAAAGTCATTCTGCCGCCATCCGCGCCTCGCGCAGCCCGGCAAAGCGGTACGCCGCCTCGCCGGTCAGCCAGACGATGCGGCCCTCGCAGAACACCGCCTCGACCGTGCGGCGCTGCGCGTGGATCACCACGAGGTCGGCGCGCAGCCCGTAGTCGATGCGGCCACGATCCGTCAGGCGCATGATGTCCGCCGGTGCCGAAGACAGCATCGCCCAGGCCTCGGGCAGACCCATCAGCCCCTCGTCCACCAGCCGAAAGGCGGCGGGGACAAGCGCCGACTGGTTGCGCTCTGACACCAGCACATTGCCCAGCCCGCCACACAACATGTGCCACTGCGGTCCCTGGCCCAACACGTCCGAGGCCGCCAGCAGGATCGGATCACCGACCGCATGGGCCAGCGCCGCCGCAGGACGCCGTTGCGGCAAGGCGCACAGCTTGGCCCCGATCTGGGTGTAATACTCGCGCGTCTCGCCGTCGGTATCGCCAAGGCTGCCGTAGACCACGCCCCGCGTGTCAAAGCCCTCGGCCAGCCGGCACAGGTGGCGCGGCACGTCACGCCGCCGCGCCTCTGCCCGCCGCATCGCCGCCAGATGCGCCTCGACGCTGCGCCCGGCGGCCAACGCCTGCCGCATCAGCGCGGGCCGGTCGGTCTCTGCCAGCAGCCGGGCGCCGTCCAGCCGGTTCTCGAACAGCACGCTGTCCACGCCATGCGCCTGCACCGTGGCCATCAGGAAATCCTGACTGTCCGCCGTGTTGACCTCGCAGCGCAGTTGCAGACGCAGGTCGCACAGCGCCCGCCTGCGGTGATCGTCCAGCGCATGCAGCACGGCGCTGGTCTGCTCGGGCGCCCGCAGGCCACCCTCCCAGCTCCAGGCCTGCGTCGTCCAGCAGGTCGTCACGCCGCGCGACACTGCCATGCGATCCGCATGGACCCAGGCCTCTGCCAGGCTGCCGAAGGCGTCCAGCGCGGGGGCGTGCAGGTCGACGATCCCCGGCAGGATATGGAACCCCGTCAGATCGACCTCGGGCAGCGGCCCCTTCGAGACGCGCCCATCTTCGATCGCCACGGAGCGGCGCTGCAAGACGCCGTCGCGCAGGACCGTCGCGCCGGTCAGGCGCACTCTGCAAGGGACAAGGGGCATGGATTCCGCTCGGGGTCTGGTTTTCGGGTCTCGTTTTGCCCAATGAAATAGGGGGCGAATGTATCGCCGGGGTGACAAACCGCTCACATGCACGCAAAAATTGCGTGATCTCCGTCGCCGTGGCGGCCCATGGCGTCCCACGACCCGTGTCCGCGCGGCCACGCCCGCCAGCCATCCGCGCAAGGCGGAACCAATCCGGCTGCGCGCGGCTTGGTCTGGTGACACCCTGCACACAGACACGGACCCGGACCGACATACATGCTCAAAGCCTTCCGCATCGCGCCCGATGCCCTGACGCCGCTCCCCCAGGGCGCCCCCCTGACCGAGGCGCATTGGATCGACCTCCACGATCCCACGCCCGAAGAGACCGCAGCCCTCCGCGAACTCGGGTTCGACGTGCCGACCCTCGCCGACATGGAAGAGATCGAGATCTCCAACCGCCTCTACAAGACCGGCGAGATCGAGGTGCTTACCGTCGCCCTGCCGGGGCTGGACAAGGGCAACGCCCGCCGCTTTGCC
Organism: Sagittula sp. S175; assembly: GCF_049800975.1. Taxonomy (NCBI): domain Bacteria; kingdom Pseudomonadati; phylum Pseudomonadota; class Alphaproteobacteria; order Rhodobacterales; family Roseobacteraceae; genus Sagittula; species Sagittula sp. S175. The sequence continues at coordinate 26,727 of NZ_JBNAGB010000012.1, read as the reverse complement.
CCCGTCGCCTTCCTGCTGTCGCCGCAACGGATGCTGACGGTGCGCTACCACGCGCCGCGCTCGTTCGACACCTTCCCCTCCCATGCCGCCACCTCCTCGGCGGGATGCAGCAGTCACCTGCACCTGTTCCTTGGCCTGATCGAAGAGATCGTCGCCCGCATCGCCGACCTGCTCGAAGGCGAGGGCAGGGCGCTCGACGCCGCCTCGCGCCGCCTGTTCAATGACGATGGCGAAACCGAGGACCTGCTGGAGGAAATGCTCCGCACCGTCGGCCAGCGCGGCGAGGAACTGGCCAACCACCGCCACGCCTTGCTGACGCTGGAACGGGCGCTGACCACCTTCCAGCTGAACCTGTCGTCCAAGGCCCCCGGCGCGCTGAAGGCGCTGCTGAAGGCCCGCACCCGCGACATCCAGTCCCTCGTGGTCCATGCCGATTTCCTTACGGGACGGGTGGCGCATGTGACCGACGTGATCCTCGGGATGATTAACCTCGAACAATCCGACGCCAACCGCATCCTGTCGGTGGTCGCCGTGCTGTTCCTGCCGCCGACGCTGGTCGCCTCGATCTACGGGATGAACTTTCAGGTGCTGCCGGGGGTGAACCACCCGCAAGGCTGGCTGATCGCCACCGGCTTGATGGCGGCATCTGCCATCGGCACCTACCTCTATTTCAAATGGAAACGCTGGCTCTAGGCTCAGCCGCCCAACTGACCCAGCAACAGCGCCATCAGCAGGCCGCAGGTCACGGCGATGCCGGTCCAGTACCGGTCGTCGCGGAAGGCCTGCGGAAACACCTCCGTCGCCAGCGAGGCCGTGACGGCCCCGGCGGCAAAGCACTTGATCGCGGCGATGGCCTCTGTCGGCGCGTCCTCCAGGCCAAAGTATCCCCCCAGCGCCGCCGCCGACAGGATGGCCGCCGTGACGCCCCAGATCAGCACAGCCTTGCCGCGCGACATGCCGTCCTTGGTCATCTTCTTCGCGCCGCCCGCCGCCTCGGGGAGGTTCGACAGGAAAATGGACCCGGCCAACGCCGCGATCTCCAGCGGCTTCGCCCCGATCAGGGCGGTCCCCAGCGCGAGGTTCTCCGGAATGCCGTCCAGCGTCACCGCCAACAGCAGGCCAAGGCCACCGGCACCGGCCATCCGCGTCTTTACCCAGCTGTCCAGCCCGGTGAACACCACCGCACCCGCCGCCACGGCGGCCACCACGATCCACAACTGCGCGCTCTCGGTCGAGGGGCGGATGAGTTCGTCCATCACCGACACGATCAGCGCGCCCCCGGCCATGGCCACGATGAAGCCCTCGGTCCGGTCGTTCAGCCCCTTGAATGCCCCCCAGACCGCTCCGGCGAGCAGGGCAAAGGATACGATCAGGACAACGATGGCGACGGTCATGCCAGCCAATGCGCCACGTCCGCCAAAGGTTCCGCACCCTTGACCCCACCCCCGCCTCGCGGTATACGCGCGCCCGTCGACAAGGCAAAAACTGCCGCGACGCGCAGCGAGCAGGGCCGGAACCACCGGCCCTCTTTGTTTTGCGCGTGTTCGTGGAACGCAACGCCCCGACATCACGCACCGAGACCGGCGGAGACAACCGCTCGGCCAGCATAAACCGATGTAAAGGACACACAGACCAGATGGCGAATAGCGCATCCATGGAGGAATTCGAGGCCCTCCTTAACGAAAGTCTCGAAATGGACACCCCCGACGAGGGTACGGTTGTCAAAGGCAAGGTCATCGCGATCGAAGCGGGCCAGGCCATCATCGACGTCGGCTACAAGATGGAAGGCCGTGTCGAGCTGAAGGAATTCGCTGAACCGGGTGAGCAGCCCAACGTTCAGGTCGGCGACGAAGTCGAGGTTTACCTCCGCTCTGCCGAAAACGCCCGTGGCGAAGCCGTCATCTCCCGCGAGATGGCCCGCCGCGAAGAAGCCTGGGACCGCCTGGAAAAAGCATACGCAGACGACGCTCGCGTCGAAGGCGCGATCTTTGGCCGCGTCAAGGGCGGCTTCACCGTCGACCTCGGCGGTGCCGTCGCGTTCCTGCCGGGCTCGCAGGTTGACGTGCGCCCCGTGCGCGACGCCGGCCCGCTCATGGGTCTCAAGCAGCCGTTCCAGATCCTCAAGATGGACCGCCGCCGGGGCAACATCGTTGTGTCGCGCCGCGCGATCCTCGAAGAGTCCCGCGCCGAACAGCGCGCCGAAGTCATCGGCAAGCTGCAGGAAGGCGATTCGGTTGACGGCGTGGTCAAGAACATCACCGAGTACGGCGCATTCGTCGACCTCGGCGGCGTTGACGGCCTGCTGCACGTCACCGACATGGCATGGCGCCGTGTGAACCACCCGTCCGAGATCCTGTCGATCGGCGAGACCGTGAAGGTCCAGGTCATCAAGATCAACAAGGACACCCACCGTATCTCCCTCGGCATGAAGCAGCTGCAGGACGATCCGTGGGATCTGGTGGCCGTCAAGTACCCGCTGGGCTCCGTGCACAAGGGTCGCGTCACCAACATCACCGATTACGGCGCATTCGTTGAGCTCGAAGCCGGTGTCGAAGGTCTGGTCCACGTCTCCGAAATGTCCTGGACCAAGAAGAACGTGCACCCCGGCAAGATCGTCTCCACCTCGCAGGAAGTGGACGTCATGGTGCTGGAAATCGACGGCGCCAAGCGCCGCGTGTCGCTGGGTCTGAAGCAGACCATGCGCAACCCGTGGGAAGTGTTCGCTGAAACGCACCCCGAGGGCACGCAGGTCGAAGGCGAAGTCAAGAACATCACCGAATTCGGTCTGTTCATCGGCCTCGACGGCGAGATCGACGGCATGGTGCACCTCTCCGACCTGTCCTGGGACGAGCGTGGCGAGGATGCCATCCAGAACTACCGCAAGGGCGACGTCGTCCAGGCGGTCGTGTCCGAAGTGGACGTCGAGAAGGAGCGCATCTCGCTCTCCATCAAGGCGCTGGGCGGTGACAAGTTCGCCGAAGCCGTTGGCGGCGTGAAGCGCGGTGAGATCATCACCGTCGAAGTGACCGCGATCGAAGATGGTGGCATCGAGGTGGAATACGAAGGCATGAAGTCCTTCATCCGCCGCTCCGACCTGTCGCGTGACCGTGCCGAGCAGCGCCCCGAGCGTTTCTCGACCGGTGACAAGGTCGACGTGCGCGTCACCAACATCGACTCGAAAACCCGTCGTCTGGGCCTGTCCATCAAGGCCCGCGAGATCGCCGAAGAGAAAGAGGCCGTGGAACAGTACGGTTCCTCCGACTCGGGTGCATCGCTGGGCGACATCCTGGGCGCAGCGCTGAAGGGCGACAACTGAGAGTCCTGACCTGAATTGGACAACAGCCGGTCTTCGCCTTCGAGCGAAGCGAGAGACAGCGAAGACCGGCCCCGCTCCATTCAGAGCTCCAAAGTCGCACGCGCAAGCGTTCTGACATCGAAAGGCCCCCGCACCACGCGGGGGCCTTTTCCGTTCCCGGCCGAGGGGGGTACGTATGTTGGTCGGAGCCCATTTCGCCAGACGCTGCGCAGCAGAGGGGTGGCCGCTTCGGGCTAGCTTCCCATAAACCGCCGTCTTGCCTCTACGGCTATGTTGTAGCGTTGCTGAAGGTCGGCGATCAGAGCCATTGCGACGCGTTTGGCGTCATCGCCCTCTGCTTCCTTGTAGCTTTGCTTTGCTGCCTCCAGCAGCTTCTTGATCTTGAATTCCTCGGGCATTGCGCCCGCTTCGGCCATGATGCGGACCGCCACTGCTGTCGCCATGTCGGTCAACGCTTCGCCCGAGCGGTCGGGCAACGGTTTCCCTTCGCCATCGAGGCCGCGTAATTTGCCCTCTGCGAGGGCCTTCTGGATCTGCCGCTCCACGAGCCGGTTCATAGACTGGGTCATGCCGTCCTCCTACCTTCTTCCTGATGCCGCTGAGGCAACCATAGCGTAGAAACAGGGGCGACTCTGAAAGTTCTGCGCCGAACGGTGCCTTCGTCCGCTCAGCCGTCTTCCCTTGTCCCGGTCGCCCGTCACCGCATCCACCACCCGGGGGGCGACCAGCGCGGCCCCGGTGCTGCGGGCGGCAAGCCCAGTTCGCGGCGGATGCGGGCGTCCATATGTTGATCTTGCGCCCTGCGCTGGCGGCGGGCTTGGCGGGTGAAAAATCGAAGCATCTCGGCCTCCTGTGGTTGATGCCCCGAAATGCGCCCGCAGCCCGAGTGCGGCGACCCGGAACCTGCGCCTCCCTGCTCCGTTTCCTGCGCCTTCGCCGCAGATCACGCGCGGCGATTGCGGCCCCCGACGCGCCGTGATACGCGGCCTCATGCGATATATCCTTTTGTTTATAATGCCTTTTGTCTTGGCCATTCTCGCGGACGTGGTGTTGCTTCCCTTGCTGGCGGAAACCTCTGCCTTTGCAAAACAGGCTGTGCAGGCGCTGAATTCCGACGACCCCGAGGCCAAGCGCCGCGCGCTTGATGCGGATCGCCTGCACCGGTTCGGCCAACTGCACGACCGGATCGACCTCGTCCGCACGGCGTCCATGATCCTTGGCGGTACGCTGTTGTCGCTGCTCGTCCCCGCGCGGGCCCGACCGGAGCGGCAGGGCAACCTCCTGTTCACCATGGCTCTGGGTTTCCTGGCCGTGCAATGGATGACCGGGTGGCAAAGCTGGCCGCGTTTCCTTGCATGCCTGCTGGCGGTCCTTGTGGCCGCGATTGCCATTTTGACGGTCCGGCGACGAGCGGACTCGCCTTCCGGGACGCATCCGCCTAACGTGGACTGACAGCGCCGGTGGGAGGCAAGTATGCGATTTCTCAGTATGATCCTTGGAATGACACTCTGCGCAGGGGCGGCTTGGGCGCAGGACATCGTCCTGCCCGCCGATGATCCCGGCTACCGCCAGGAGGCTCCCCAGCAAGGCACCGACCTCGTCATGAAGCCCTATACCGTGCGCGACCAGAACCAGCTGCGCGGGCGCTTCGGCACCGCCTGGTCCGAAGGCGAGGTCAAGCAACGCGCCGCCCAGACCTGCGCCGAGAACGGGATGCAGCTGATCTACTTCAAGTCCGAGGCCCCCGATCCCAAAGGGCGCCGCGAATTCGCTGCGGTGTGCAAGTAGCCTGACCTCAGGCCGACCCGCGTCACGCGCGAATCGTCGCGCCGGCGGGGACAGCTGCGCGCCGGGCCCAATGGTGCGCAGCGACCCCAAGCGTTGCCATATCCACACAGATTTCCCCGAAAACATCGGCAAACATATGCAAAATCAGACATTTCAGCCGTTTTCTCCTGTTTGCGTCATGGGCCGGCGTGCGTATAGTCTGGCGGTAACGCGTCTCAATTCCGAGGAAGGCGCGGCGAGGGGGAAGTGAAGATGATCAGATCAGAACTGATCCAGAAGATTGCGGACGAGAACCCGCATCTGTATCAGCGTGACGTGGAGCGGATCGTGAACACGATCTTCGAAGAGATCACCAACGCCATGGCCCGGGGCGACCGGGTCGAGTTGCGGGGCTTCGGAGCGTTCTCGGTCAAGAAGCGGGACGCGCGCACCGGACGGAACCCTCGGACGGGGGATTCCGTTGAGGTAGACGAGAAACACGTCCCCTTCTTCAAGACCGGGAAGCTCTTGCGGGACCGCCTGAACGGGAAGTAACCCCATGCGCTACATCACCTATCCCATCTACGCGGTGGTCGCCATCGTGCTGATCATCGTGTGCCTCGCCAACCGCGACACCGTCACGCTCAGCACCCTGCCGGACGGGCTGGCGGCGATCCCCGGGATGGGGTGGTTGTCGGTCTCGGTCAACCTGCCTTTGTTCATCGTGGTCCTGGGCTCGATGCTGATGGGTTTTGTCATCGGCGAGCTGTTCGAATGGCTGCGCGAGCACAAGTACCGCGCTGAGGCCTCGCAGAAAAAAGTCGAGGTCAAGAAGCTGGAGCGCGAGCTGAAGCGCACGCAGGGTGAGCGCGACAAGGACAAGGACGAGGTTCTGGCGATCCTCGACCAGTCCCGCGCCTGACCCGCTGATCCCAGCCTGACCCACCCGCCCGGGGCGACGATTTTTCCGTGGAAAAATCGTGCGCCCGGCCCATGCGGAGCGATTCCATGTCTGACGTGCGCGTCAAGATCTGCGGTCTCAGCCGCCCCGAGGACGTCGATGCCGTGGCAGCCGCCAAGGCGGCCTATGCGGGTTTCGTCTTTTTCCCGAAAAGCCCGCGCAATGTCTCTCCCGAGCAGGCGCAGGCCTTGGCCCTTCAGGCCCCTGTCGGGCTGGCCAAGGTGGCGCTGGTGGTGAATGCCGACGATGCGCTGCTGGACCGGATCACCGCCTCGGTGCCGCTGGACATGCTGCAACTGCACGGGGCCGAGACGCCCGAACGGGTCTCACAAGTACGCGCCCGCTATGGTCTGCCGGTGATGAAGGCCGTGGGCCTCGCCTCCGAAGACGACCTGCCGAAGCTGGGTCTTTATGCGCAGGTGGCGGACCAGTTGCTGATCGACGCCAAGCCTCCGAAGGATGGCGATCTTCCGGGCGGCAACGGTCTGGCTTTTGACTGGCGACTCATCGCCGGACGCCGCTGGCCGCGCCCCTGGATGCTGGCCGGTGGCTTGACCTCCGACAACGTGGCCGAGGCCATCCGCATGACCGGTGCGCGGCAGGTGGACGTGTCCTCCGGCGTCGAAAGTGCGCCCGGGGTCAAGGATGCCGACCTGATCGCGGCCTTCGTATCAGCGGCTCAGGAAGATCCCGTGCCGCAGCTCTGACATGCGACGTCGGAGGAGGGGGCTCTGCCCCCCGCTGCGCTCCCCCCGAGGGTATTTGAGAAACCAAAGAAGCAGGGCCGTGTGGCGGTGCAGGTCTTCTCGGAGCCAATGCCCTTGGAGGCGCGGGGGCGCCTCGCAATTCCTTCAGAGCAGGTCCAGAACCCGTTCCGGCGGGCGGCCAATGATGGCGCGTTTCCCGGTGATAAGCACAGGGCGTTCGATCAGTTTTGGCTCCTGTGCCATGGCGGCCAGAAGCGTCTCGTCCGGATCGTCCTTCGACAGGCCCATGTCCTTGAAGGCCGTTTCCTTGGTGCGCATCATCTCGATCGCCTTGACGCCCAGCAGCGATTGCAGCCCGCGTAAATCGTCCACGCCCGGCGCGTCCTCGAGGTAGCGGCGTACCACCACCTGTGCGCCACGCTCTTCCAGCAGGGCCAGCGCCTCGCGCGACTTGGAGCAGCGCGGATTGTGCCACAGGATCATAGCCAGTCCTTTCGTCCGGTGCCGACCGCCTCGGCCACGTTGGCGAAACCGTCGCGCGCCAGCAAGGCATCCAGACCGCGCGCGATCTCCGCGCCCAGCGACAGCCCGCCGTAAATGAGCGCGGTGTAAAGTTGCACGGCCGAGGCCCCGGCGCGGATCTTCTGATAGGCCTGTTCGGCAGAGCCGACACCGCCCACGCCGATCAGGGGCAGCTTTCCGTCGGTCAGGTCGGACAGGCGGGCCAGCACGCGGGTGGATTTCTCGAACAGGGGCGCGCCGGAGAGGCCGCCCATCTCGCCCTGGTTCGCCGATCTCAGGCCATCGCGGGACAGCGTGGTGTTCGTCGCGATGACGCCGGCGACCCCGGAGGACAGCGCAACCTCGGCCACATCCTCCAGCCCCTGTGCGTCGAGGTCCGGCGCGATCTTCAGGAAGATCGGGATCGGCTTTGCCAGCCCGTCACGCGCGGTCATCACCCCCGCCAGCAGGGCCGCGAGGGCCTCCTTGCCTTGCAGGTCGCGCAGTTTCTCGGTGTTGGGAGAGGAGACGTTGACCGTCGCGAAATCCAACGACGCCCCGCAGCGCGTCAGCACCTTGGCGAAATCCGCCGCACGGTCGTCGCTGTCCTTGTTCGCGCCAAGGTTCAGCCCCAGCACCATGTCGCGCGGGCGTTGCGCCAGCCGACCCGCCGCCGCCTCCATCCCCTCGTTGTTGAAGCCGAAGCGGTTGATCGCCGCGCGGTCCTCGGTCAGGCGGAACAGGCGCGGCTTCGGGTTGCCCGGTTGCGGGCGTGGCGTGATCGCGCCGACTTCGACGAAGCCGAAACCGGCGCGCGCCAGCGGGTGCAGCGCCTCGGCGTTCTTGTCGAACCCCGCCGCCAGCCCCACCGGGTTGGCCATGTCCAGCCCGGCGACGGTGCAGCGCAGCCGGTCCGAGGTCACCTCGCCCGCCAGCGGCGCCAGCCCGGCGCGCAGCGCCTTCAGCGCCATGCCATGCGCCGCCTCCGGGTCCATCCGGTGCAGCGCGGCGAGCCCGATTTTCTCGATCACGTTCATCCCGGTCTCCTCAGGCGAACCCGTCGGGGAAGCGGTGTTGGCCCCCCTCGAGCGGCAGCGGCTGGCACCATGTCACATCCGCAAGCCTGAGCGGCCCGTACAGATGCGGGAACTCGGCCCCCCCGCGCGAGACCTCCCACTTCAGCGCATCGCCCATGCGGTCGGTGTCGAGCGCTGCAAGGAACAGCCCCTCGGCACCGGCGAAGTGTTTTGCCGCTGTCTCGCGCGCCTGTTCGGCGGTCGAGAAGTGGATGTAGCCGTCAGAGACGTCGATGGGCGCGCCTTGGGTCTCGCCTTTGGCACGCAGGTCCGACCATTCGTCGGCGCGGAGGATCTTGTAGATTTCCATGCCGGATGGGATGCCGCGAAGCCTTGGTCGGGTCAAGACCCGCCTGTTGGCCCGACAATTGGCCCACTTACTGGTAAGCGACGAAGAGCACGCTTTCGCCCGTCGTCGCGGCATGGACGTAGAAGGTCTGCATCTGCTGGAGGGCCATCGCCGTATAGGCCAGATCGCCTTCGTTCGGGACCATGCCGTAGTCGTCCGGCGGGATCGCCCTGTAGCGCTGGCGAAAGCTGTCCTCTTCCAGCGTGGCCAGAGCTGCGGCGATGTCGGCCACCTCCCGCGGCGTCTTCAGCCAGATCAGCAGATCCGGATCGCTGCCGACCGGCGCGCCGCCCAGCACGGCCAGTGACAGGGGGTTGGTGGGCGCATCGGGAAAGTCCGGCAGCGGTCCGGGTCTACAACTTGGATCGGCGCTCTCTTGCCCGTCACACAACCCATTGCCTATGCTGCATTTTTACGCGTCACCGCGTCATCTGCCCGTCATCTGTGCGTGGTTAACGCTAGATCAGCCTTTGACTCCGCCCAAAACGCGGTGTCTCCTTCGAACATAACAGATCGCTTTAGACGACCAACAGAGAGGTTCCCATGCGTTTCCTGATGACCACTGCCGCCGCTGCCCTGATCGCGGGCGCTGCGCAGGCCGATTATTCGCTGACCATTTTGCACACCAACGACTTTCACGCGCGGTTCGAGCCGATCTCGAAATACGATTCGGGCTGCTCTGCCGAGGACAACACCGCCGGTGAATGCTTTGGCGGCTCCGCGCGGATGCAGACCGCGATCACCGAAGCCAAGGCGCGCACCAACAACTACCTCCTCGTGGATGGCGGCGACCAGTTCCAGGGCACGCTGTTCTACACCTATTACAAGGGCAAGCTCGCCGCCGAGATGATGAACCAGATGGGCTACGACGCGATGACCGTGGGCAACCACGAATTCGACGACGGCCCCGAGGTGCTGCGCGGCTTCATCGACGCCGTCGAATTCCCGGTCCTGATGTCTAACGCGGATTTCTCGGGCGAGGAGCTGCTGAAGGACACGCTGCTGAAATCCACCGTGATCGAGAAGGGCGGCGAGAAGATCGGCCTGATCGGCCTGACCCCGCAGGACACCGACGAACTGGCATCGCCCGGCAAGAACATCATCTTCACCGATCCGTCGGAGGCGGTGCAGGGTGAGGTCGACAAGTTGACCGCCGAGGGCGTGAACAAGATCATCGTGCTGTCGCACTCGGGCCTGAACGTCGACAAGACCGTGGCCGAGAACACCACCGGAGTCGACGTGATCGTCGGCGGCCATGACAACTCGCTCCTGTCCAACACCATCGAAGGCGCAAAGGGTCCGTACCCGGTCATGGTCGGATCGACCGCCATCGTGCAGGCCTATGCCTACGGCAAGTTCCTGGGCGAGCTGAATGTGACCTTCGACGACGAAGGCAACGTGACCGAAGCCAAGGGCGAGCCGATCCTGCTGGACGGTTCGGTGGCCGAGGAAGAAGGCACCAAGGCCCGCATCACCGAAGCCGCCGCCCCGCTTGACGAGATCCGCAACAAGGTCGTGGCCGAGGCCGCCGAGTCCATCGAAGGCAACCGCGACGTCTGCCGCGCGATGGAATGCTCCATGGGCAATCTCGTGGCCGACGCCATGCTGGACCGCGTGAAGGATCAGGGCATCGAGATCGCCATCGCCAACTCCGGCGGTCTGCGCGCGTCCATCGACGCGGGCGAGGTGACCATGGGCGAAGTGCTGACCGTGCTGCCGTTCCAGAACACCCTGTCCACCTTCCAGGTGAAAGGCGCGACCGTGATCGAGGCGCTGGAGAACGGCGTGAGCCAGATCGAGGAAGGCGCAGGCCGCTTCCCGCAGGTGGCGGGCATGAGCTTTGCCGTCGATCCGTCGAAGCCCGCCGGTGAGCGCGTGTCCGAGGTCATGGTCGGCGGCGCGCCGATCGACCCCGAGAAGATGTATGGCCTCGTGTCGAACAACTACGTCCGCAACGGTGGCGACGGCTTCAAGATGTTCGTGGACGCCGAGAACGCCTATGACTTCGGCCCGGACCTGGCAGATGTGACCGCCGAGTACCTCGCGGCGAAGGGCCCCTACCAGCCCTACACCGATGGCCGCATCAAGATGATGGGCCAGTAATCGGTACAGTAATCGGGCCACTGCGCAGTCCGGTGATCCGGCAACGCGTCTGATTTGAGAAATGGGCCCTCCCCCTGATCGGGGGAGGGTCTTTGTGTTTTCGCCTTCGCTTCGCTCAGGCGACCGGCTGGGGAGGCGCTGCCTCCCCAGACCCCTCCGAGGGTATTTTCGTCAAGATGAAGGGGTGGCGGGGTGGCCGGTGTCGGAGTGGGGGACAGGTGGCGTGGGGTGGGGATTAACCACTTTTGACGTAACGTCATGCGGAAAGGGTTAACATCCGGCCGGTTTCTGCGGCCAAACCGGCCGGTTCTGCCCTTAACGCGGCTTCAGACAGGTGACGATCCGGTTAAATCATCGTGTTTGGATGGGGGCGGGCCACCATATGTTGAGCCGCGCTGATCGGTTTGGGGCGTTAATCCTGATCGTGCGCAGCTGTAAGGTTAATGCCGGTTAGATTTTGAGACTCACTCCGCCGCCATGCCTTCGGTGAACTGCAGGCGGGCGAGGCGGGCGTAAAGGCCGCCTTCGGCCACGAGGTCATCGTGGGTGCCCTGGGCGACGATCCGGCCGTTTTCCATGACGACGATGCGGTCGGCCTTTTTGACCGTGGCAAGGCGGTGGGCGACGATGATGGTGGTGCGGCCTTCGGCCAGCGTGTCGACCGCCTGTTGCACCAGGCGTTCGGATTCGGCGTCGAGCGCGCTGGTCGCCTCGTCCAGCAGCAGCACCGGGGCATCGCGCAGGATAGCGCGGGCGATGGCAACGCGCTGCTTTTGTCCGCCCGACAGCATCACGCCGCGTTCGCCCAGCCAGCTGTCGTAACCCTCTGGCAGGGCTGACAGAAAGTCATGTGCTGCGGCAGCGCGGGCGGCGGCTTCGACCTCGGCGTCGGTGGCGTCGGGGCGCCCGAAACGGATGTTGTCGCGGGCCGAGGCGGCGAAGATCTGCGGGTCCTGCGGCACCAGAGCCATGTGCTGGCGAAAGGCGGGCCGTGCCATGTCCGTCAGGGCCACGCCGTCCAGCGTAATGCGCCCCGAAACCGGATCGTAGAAGCGTTGCAGCAGCTGGATGATGGTGGTCTTGCCCGCGCCGGAGGGGCCGACGAGAGCGACGGTTTCGCCCGGCGCGATATGCAGCGACACGCCGTCCAGCGCCGAGACGCCGGGCCGTGCGGGATAGGCGAAGTGCACGTCATCAAAGGATATTTCGCCGCGGACCGGGGCGGGCAGGGCGGCGGGCTGTGCCGGGTCCTGCACGGTGTCCTCGGTCTGTAGCAGTTCCACCAGACGTTCGGTGGCACCGGCGGCGCGTTGCAGTTCCGAGAAGGTCTCGGACAGGGCGCCAACGGCACCTGCGACCATGACGGAATAGATCACGAACTGGATCAGCACGCCTGCAGACATGTCCCCGGCGCGCACGTCCCATGCGCCGATCCAGAGCACGCCGACGATGCCGGTGAAGACGAGGAAGATCACGATGACCGTCAGCGCGGCACGGGTCCAGATACGCTTTTTCGCGGCGACGAAGGATTTCTCCGTAACCTCGGCAAAGGCGCGGGCCGAGATCGCTTCGTGTGTGTAGGCCTGCACGGTCTGCACAGCGCTCAGCGCCTCGGAGGCATTGCCAGAGGAGGCGGCGATCCAGTCCTGGTTCTCGCGGCTCAGGACCCGCATCCGACGCCCCAGCACGAGGATCGGCACCACGACCAGCGGCACGATCAGCAGAACCAGCCCGGTCAGCTTTGGCGAGGTGAAGAGCATCAGGATCAAGCCACCGGAAAACAACAACATATTCCGCAGGGCGATGGAGATCGACGAGCCGATCACCGACAGGATCAGCGTGGTGTCGGTGGTGATGCGCGACAGGACTTCGCCGGTCATGATCTTTTCGTAGAAGGCGGGGGACAGGCCGATCACGCGGTCAAAGACGGCCATGCGGATGTCGGCCACGACCCGTTCGCCGAGCCGCGTCACCAGCGCGTAGCGCAGCGCCGTGCCAAGGGCCAGAACGCCCGCGATGGCCAGTGCAGCGCCGAAATACTGGTCCAGCAGCGCGCCGTCGGCGGCGTTGAAGTTGTCCACCACGCGGCGCACCGCCATGGGCAGCACCAGCGAGGTGCAGGCCGTCAGGATCAACGCGCCGATGGCGGCGAACATCAGCCCGCGATAAGGCCGCACGAAGGGCCAGAGCGCCCGCAGCGCGCCGACGTTCTTCGACTTTTCGCGCTCTTCTCCGGTTCCGGTCGCTGGTCCGCGGGCCATGTCGTCTCCTGTCGTGCTTGCGCGGTGCGTTGTGGACACGGGGACGCTCCGGGTCAAGCGTCCAAAGGACGCGGCCCGCGTCGTGTCAACGCAATTCCGGCGGGGGCCAGTTCCCGGACTGCACCAGTTCCTCGGCCTCGTCGGGGGTGAAGATGCGCTCCATCACGCCCATCTGTTCCAGCCGGGGCAGGACGCGTTGCAGGGCCGCGTGCTGGTCGGTGCCTTCCTTGATCTTCGATGTGGCGGCCAGCCATGGCAGGGTGAACCCCGACCCGTCCGCCGCGCGCGGGTCCGCCCCGCGATCGAGCAGGAATTCCACCATTTCCCAAGAGTTTGCCGAAGCCGCCGTAATCACGGGCGTTGCGTTGAAGAAGCCCGGCGTCTCGATGCTGGCACCGGCGTCGAGCAGCTCTGCCACGCCTTGCGCATCACGCTGCTTGATGCGCCAGAAGATGATCGGCAGCCCGTCCGGGCCCTTCTCGGTGATCTCGACCACGCTGTGCCTTCTGTCGTCTGTCCTGACCTCGGATATGACCCAAACCGCCATCGCCACGACGCCAGGCAGAAGGGCGATCTTTGTCAGTTGGTGCAAGCGGTGCGGTGTCATGCGTCGATTGAAATCACTGCGGTCGCCTTGCTGCAAGTCCTGCGTTCGGGCGATCACTTTGTCCATGACGTGAAAGCGCTTGGCGCCGGGGACACAAAACATGCCCGCGTTGCGACGTCTTGGGTAAAGCCATGGGGGAAATGGAGCGGGTACACGGGATCGAACCGAGATAACCTGCTTGGAAGGCAGGGGCTTTACCATTAAGCTATACCCGCTCGGGTAGGGCGTGATTATGACAACCTCCGGCCCCGGTCAAGAGGTCGCGCGACCTGCACGGTTTTGCCGCCCGGCGGCCCATCGACGAGAGGCGTGCGTGGCGCGGGTTCTGATCCTTTCCAGTTTCGTGGCCTGCGGTCATGTGGGTCTGTCGGCGGGCCAGCCCGTGTTGCAGGCACTGGGGCACGCGGTCACCGGCTTGCCGACGATCCTGCTGTCGAACCACCCCGGGTTTTCAGCCGTCGCGGGCGAGCATGTTCCGGTGCCGCACCTGCAAAGGATGCTGGAGGCTCTGGCAGGCAATGGCTGGCTTCAACGCTATGACGCTGTTCTGACGGGCTACCTGCCAAGCGCCGGACACGTCCAGTTTGCCGCCGGGATGATTGACCGGATTCGCGCCTTTCGACCGGATACTCGTATCGTTGTGGACCCGGTGCTCGGCGATACGCCCAAGGGGCTCTACATGCCGAACGAGGCGGCTGAAGCGATCCGGGACCGTTTGATGCCCCTGGCCGATGTTCTGACGCCGAATGCTTTTGAACTTGATTGGCTGGACGGGGCGGCAGGCGTGTCGCGGGTGCTGGTGACCTCGGCGGAGCAGGGGGACCAGTTCGGTGTGTTCGACACCGCCAGCCAACTGTTTCACCGGGTCGAACGTCGTCAGGGTGTGCCACACGGCGTTGGCGATGTGTTTTCTGCCCTGATCGCGGCGGGGTTGCCCGTGCCGCAGGCGCTTGGCCATCTTCAGGCGCTGATCGAGGCCAGTCTTGGGCACGCGCATTTGCAGATCGCCGAGGCATTGACCGAATGGACGCGGGCAGACCCGCCGGAAGGGAGCCGGAATGGCCTTTGATTTCATCTTCATGCTGACCTCGAACGACCGCACGATCCCGGACGCCCGCGCCCGGCTGGAGGAGGCACTGGAGGGCGGTGTGCGTCATATCGGCTTCAAAGACGTGGGCCTGCCCTTCGAGGAATTGCGCGGTCTGGCGCAGGCGATCCGGGCGGCAGGCGGGCGGTCCTATCTCGAGGTCGTCAGCCTTGATGCCGAAACGGAACTGGCCTCGGCCCGTGCCGCCGTGGGCCTCGATGTGGACTGCCTTCTGGGTGGCACGCGGGCGCGCGAAGTGACCGAGATCACGCGTAGCCATCCCCTGCGCTACTACCCCTTCCCGGGTCGGATCGTCGGTCATCCATCGGTTCTGGAAGGTCCGGTGGAGGCCATCGTGGACTCGGCGCGCGCCCTGACCGACCTCGAGCATGTGCACGGGCTCGACCTGCTGGCCTACCGGTTCGACGGCGATGTGACGGGACTGATGGCTGCGGTCTGCGCAGCGGTGGAAAAGCCCGTCATCATGGCCGGCAGCATCGATTCCGAGGCCCGCGTGCAGGCGGTGGCACAGGCCGGGGCGGCGGGCTTTACCGTGGGGACGGCGGCGCTGGACGGGGTCTTCCCCGCTGACGGCGAGGGCTTCGTGGCGCAGGTGCGCTCTATCCTCGAGATGACGGGACGGGCGCGCCGCCTGTCACGCGCGCCGCGCCGCATCGCGCTGGTCGCCCATGACAACCGCAAATCCCACCTGCGGGCTTGGGTGCTGCGTCATGCCAAGGCACTTCAGGGGCACCGCGTCATCTGTACCGGCGGCACCGGTCGGATGGTGTCCGAGGCCGCGCCAACCCTCACCGTCCAACGCCTGCAGCGCGGAACGCTGGGAGGGGATCAACAGCTGGGTGCCCTGATCGCCACGGGCGAACTGGACGCCGTGATCTTCTTTGCCGATCCAAGTGACCGGCACGCGGGCGACGCCGATCTGCAAGCGCTGACGCGGCTGGCGATCTACCACGACACGCCGCTGGCACTGTCGCCCGCCGCCGCGGACGCGCTGCTGGGAGGGCTGATGGCAGAGCAGTAAGCGCCACACGAACCGCCGGACGCCCAGCGACCTGTGCCGCGCGTTGACACGCAGAGGGGCGGCACGCAAGGTCGCGCAAAGGCAGGGGGTGTTGATGCGCAAGACGGTGGCAATTGTCGGGGCGGGGATCGTGGGGGTATCGGCCGCGATCTGGTTGCAGCGCGAAGGACATGACGTTGTCCTGATCGACCGCAAGGGGCCGGGCGAAGGCACCAGCCACGGCAACGGGGGTGTCCTTGCCAGCGCCGCAGTCGTTCCGGTCCCCGTGCCGGGTCTGTGGCGCAAGGGGCCTGCCATGCTGTTCGATCCACGCCAGCCGCTTTACCTCAAGTGGCGCTACCTGCCACGCCTTTTGCCCTGGCTCCTGCGTTACATGGCCCAGGCGACAGAGGACGGCGTCACCCGGCGCGCCAAGGCGATCCTGCCGATCATCGGGGACAGCCTGAACGACCATCTGGCGCTGGCCGAGGGCACGGGTGCCGAAGGTTTCGTGGTGCCGTCGGACTACCTGTATATCTACGACAGCCATGCCGATTACCTGAAGGACGCGGCCTACTGGCAGGTGCGCAAGGAAACGGGCTTTGACTGGGAGGTCATGGATGGGCCTGCCTTCCACGCCTACGACCCTGTCTTTGGTCCTGCCTTTCAATGTGCTGCGCGGCTGCCGGATCACGGGCGGATCACTGATCCGGGCCGCTACGTAAAGACATTGGCGGCCCATGTGGAACGTCAGGGCGGACGCATCCTGACAGGTGACGTCTCGGACATCGCGCGGGAAAACGGGCGGGTCAGCGGGGTGCGCGTCGGCGGGGAAACGCTGCCCTGTGACACCGTGATCCTTGCGGCAGGCGCGTGGTCGGCGTCTCTGGCCACCAAGCTGGGCGTGAAGGTGCCACTCGAAAGCGAGCGCGGCTATCACCTCGAGCTTTGGGAGCCCTCCGTCATGCCGAGGTCGCCCGTCATGGTGGCTTCGGGCAAGTTCGTCGCCACGCCGATGGAAGGCCGGCTGCGCCTTGCCGGGATCGTCGAGTTTGGCGGACTGGACGCACCGCCCTCGCAGGCCCCGTTCAGGCTGCTCGAAGACAACATCCGCAAGGCCATTCCCGGTCTTACATGGGCGAAAAAGGTCGAATGGATGGGCCATCGGCCCAGCATGTCCGACTCGCTGCCGGTGATCGGGGCGTTTCCCGGCGTGCAGGGGGCTTATGCGGGCTTTGGCCACGATCACGTCGGTTTGACGGGCGGTCCAAAGACCGGGCGTCTGCTGGCGCAGCTGCTGTCGGGGCGTGAACCGAACATCGACCTCGCGCCCTATAGCCCGGCGCGGTTCATGTGACGCCTCTAACCGATATGGCGGCCGGACGGGGAAAGCGGAAGGCAACAAGTATCCCACGCCCGTGATGGTTAATAGTAAGTAATCTAAAGACATTCCCTCCCGTGTAGAGGGATCGTTTCCGTTTTTGCCTCAGTCTGATGGCGAGTCAGACGAGCGAGCGGAAATCATGCCCACCCTGTCCAGTGCCGCCGTGGCCTTTGGGTCGACGGCCCAGACCAGTCTTTTCGGCGGCAACGTCCTCGCGCCGCGGGCGCATATGACCGGCCCGGAAAGCTACGCCCACGCCATCGAGGAACTGGGCGTCACCACGCTGCGCTACCCGGGAGGATCGCTGACCGAATATATGTTCGACATGCGCAATCCGGATGCGGAATGGGCGGTCGATCCGGATACCGGGCGGTTGGAAAGCTTCATCCCCCTGTCCGACGTCATGAGCTATGCCGCTGACACCGGTCGGTCGGTCAGCATCGTGATCCCGACGCGCGACCAGCTTTCCGAAACCCAGTTCGATGACAACGGCGACCGGATGCCCGCCATCGACCGGGCTGTCCTGCAGGACTTCGTGCGCGACGTGGTCAGCGGGCAGTACGGCCATGGAACGGTGGCCGCCTTCGAGATCGGCAACGAATACTGGGGCTCGGGCGAGATGAACGCCTCTGAGTACGGTCGCCTCGCTGCCGACATGGCGGAACTCATCGACCGCGAGCTCAACGCTCTGTCCGGCGACTTCCCGCAGGCGGCAGAGGTCGATGTTCTGGTGCAGGTGGGTACGAACTTCGGATCTTCGGACCTGTCGGACGATTACGCCGGGATCGCGCCCCGCGACGTGGTGGCCGATCTCAATGCCTCTTACGGTCTGGATCTGGGCGACGAGGTGATCTTTCCCAACGGCGGCATGGACTGGACCGAGATCAACAACGAGATCCTGTTGTCACATTTCGACGATGACGCCATGGCGGCGACCGATGGCGTCATCGCCCATGTCTATTCGCGCGCGCCAGTGGTCGAACATTCCCGCTGGTTCCAGTTGGAGCAGATCCAGGAACACTGGATGGAGCGTGATCCGACGCTTGAGATCCACGTCACCGAATGGAACCAGAAGGCGAACACCAACGCTTTCGACGAAACGCGGGACTACGGGCTGTATCAGGCGCAGGAGATGCTTCAGCAGGTCGAGGAATTCATGCGCATGGATGTGGACTCTGCGCAGGTCTGGCCGCTGATCCAGAACACGGATTCCGCTCTGGCGCTGGGGCGCGAGTATGACCAGCCGACGGCGCCGGGGCACATGTTTTCCATGATGTCCGACAACCTGCCGGGCATGAAAATGCTGGACTTCAACCCTCAGGACGAACGCGCCACGGAACTGGTGACCTCCGAGATGAACATCCACGCTTTTGCCGACGGGCAGGACATGCTGTTCTACTTCACCTCCAACCTGACCAATGGGGTGGTGAATTCGGAGGTCGATATTTCGAACCTCGTGGGCAGCTTCGCGTCGATGGAGATCACGACACTGGGCGTTCAGCCGGGTTCATCGCCGGGGGATACGACCAGCCCCGCCGTGGTCAGCTATCCCGATCCCGAGGATCTGCATGTCGATGGGCTGATCGAGACGGTTCTGACGCCGGGCGAGATCATGCAGGTGCGGCTCAACGACGTGATCCCGACAGCCGAATTTGCCGACACCTTCGACGCGACCGGCCAGGACGCCCCTATGCCTGAGGCCATGGTCGCGGGAGTCGCGGCAAGCGGGAACACCGATGGCGACGGGATCCCCGACGGCCTGGAGGACGACGCGGCGGCGGTGGACGGTGGATCAGACGACGACGAGGACGGAGGCGGCGATTTTGGTGGCATCTGGATGGTGGGGCTGCTGCCGCTGCTCTTCCTGTTGGGCTGATCCCGCCTCAGATCGGCTCGATCAACTCCGGTCCCGAGGCCCGGTTGGAGTTCACGCGGGGCGAGACACGGTGAAACGCCAGCGCATCCTCCGGTGCAGGTTGCATCAGCGTGGCGGCACCGTGGCCGGCCTCTCCCAGCCACTTGGCCCAGTCTTCGGAGGGCAGGATCACCGGCATCCTGTGGTGGATCCGGGACATGGGGGCATTCGCCCCACAGGTCACAATCGCACAGGTACGCCAGGCCACGCCGTCACGCTCCCAGTCCTGCCAGACGCCCGCCATGACCAACGGCTCGCCATCCGTGCGGGTGATGTACCAGGGCAGTCGATTGCCGTCCTCGTCCTTTGTCCATTCATAGAAGCCGCTGGTCGGGATCAGGCAGCGCCGCTCGCGGCAGGCCATGCGAAAGGCGGGCTTCTCCGCGATGGTCTCGGCCCGTGCGTTGATCAGCAGGGGGCCGTCATTCGGCGCCTTGTACCAATGCGGGATGAAACCCCAGCGCATCGACACCAGCCTGCGCCCGTCGAGGTCATGCACCACGTGGATCTGCGTCGTGGGGCAAACATTGAAGTTCGGCACATCCGGCAAATCATTCGCCGGAATGGCGTTGAACAGTTGCGCCATGGCGTCGGGCGGCAGGGTGACGGCGAAACGGCCACACATGGTTGGGCTCCCTTGGGTCCGCTTCAGTGTAGCGTCTCGCACGGTCAAGGCCAGCGGTGGCGGATCCTTGAAAAGGATCCGGACGAAGTCTTTTCAAGACTTCGGCACCGCTCAGGCCAGGCCGAAACGCGTGTAATGCAGCAGACCCCAGGCGGTGAACGCCCGGTCGATCCTGCCCCAGAGCGCGGCAAAGCGCATTGGATCCATCTGTACCACCTGTGCGATCTGCGCGAGGCTTCGACGCCCGTCGGCGGTGGCGATCAGCGGCGCGGCTTCGCGGGGCAGGTCGATGGTGGCCTCGATTTCCGGCAGGGAGACCGGCAGCGGTTTGCCTTGCGCGACGTGGCGGGCGACGCCGGGCAGATTTGGCAGCTGGAAACGCGGGACGAGACTGGCCTTGGAGGGTTTGGGCAGCGGGCGATCTTCGTCCGCCGGCACCAGATAGCCCACATGCTTGCGGATCGTGCCGCGCAGCTTTTCTGCGATGGCCATGGCTGTCTCCGGCGGCATTCCGTCCGGCACGTCCGTGATCTGCGACAGGTCATACAAACCCGGCTGAACAAAGCCCTGTAGCCGCCACCCGGTGCGGGCGCAGGTATCCAACAGGCGCGGGACATCGTAGGGCGTGTCGGTAGAATGCAGCAACAGATCATAGAACCCGGCGTCCGAGTGTTCATGATCCATCAGGTTGGAGTTGCTGGCGAACGGGTGCCCTTTGGGCAGTTCTGCCACGATCTGTCTGGCCCGCATCAGGCGTTCGCCGGGGGACAGCCCATCAAACAGCGCGCCAAAAGCCTCTTGCAGGGGATATACTCCGGAGCGCCCATAGGTCGCGTAGACCATGAAGCCCATGCCTCCGCCCGGCGCCAATGCCGCACGCAGCGCCGCGAACCCGGCGTCCGGGTCGGGCAGGTGATGCAGGACGCCGCAACAGTCGATGTAGTCGAAGAGGCCATGATCCGGCGCGTCCAACAGCGAGCCGGAGAGAAAAGTGATCCCCGTCAGGCCGCGCGCCCTTGCCCGCGCCTCGGCAATCTGGCGCGAGGCGGTGGAGAGGTCGATGTAGGTGATGTCAGAGGGCGCGCCAGCCTGAGTCATCAACTGCGCCAGCTGAATCAGCGCATCGCCGGTGCCGCCACCGGCCACAAGCACTTTCAACGGCTTGGACCAATCGCGGCAGCCGCCCCACAGGTAGTGATCCATCTCGGACGGACGCGAGGGAGAGCCCGTGATCAGGCGCTTTGCCTCGTCCGCCGGGTCGCGGGCGGGGTAGGGGAAGTGTTCGTACTGTTCCTTGACCGTCACCATGTCGCGCCCCCGTCTGGATTGCCGCTTTGTGACGCAAGGGGGGAGGGAAGGCCAGCCTTTAGCGCCGCTTGGCGATCTCCAGCCGGGTTTCCAGCAGGGCCATGTCCTGCATCAGCGTGTGGCGGCGGGTCCGGTCGGCGGTCTCGATCAACTCTGCGCGCAGGCGGGCAAGTTCCCTTGACACGGACACGGCCTCTGGCACGGCGCCGTTGTCCTTCATGATCCGGTTCAGCACAGCGTTTTCAGGGTCGTCGCAGGGTGGCAACGGCTGACCAGCACCGGGCAGGTTGTCAAAGGCGCCTTCGGCTTCAGCGGAACGGATGCGGGCGTTGATGAGGTCGATGAGCGGGTGGTCCATATCGGCATTATATGGCGGTTTGGGGCGCGGAGGAAGGCAGGCGGGTGAAACGCTGCGTCACGGGGCAGGTCACGCCACGTCCGACAGCCTTGCACGCGGGGCAGTCTCGGGCCAACACTGGAGGCGGAGACACGAGGGAGGATAGGGCGCATGGGCTTTGCCAGCATGCAGGACCGCAACGCGATGGAGAACGAGAAGCCCTGGGCGGAACGGAACGTGCCCGTGACGCTTTGGGGGCAGTTGACGCAGACGGCCGAGCGGTTCCCGGACCGGCCTGCGGTCAGCTACCAGTTGCTGTCCGGGCCGACCGACAAGGCCGAGACGCTGACTTGGGCGCAGGTGCGGGACAAGACCGCGCAGGCAGCGAACCTGTTCCGCTCGCTGGGGATCGGCGAGACCGATGTCGTGGCCTATGTCCTGCCCAACGCAAACGAGACCATCGCCACCCTGCTGGGCGGCGCTGTCGCCGGAATCGTGAACCCGATCAACCCCTTGCTGGAGCCCGAGCAGATCGGGTCCATCCTGCGCGAGACTGGGGCGAAGGTGGTCGTGACGCTGAAACCCTTCCCCAAGACCGACGTGCCTCAGAAGGTGCACGAGGCGGTGCGCCATGCTCCGGGCGTGCACACGGTGCTGGAAGTCGACCTCAACCGGTACCTGACGCCGCCGAAGAAATGGATCGTGCCGCTGGTCCGGCCCAAGCTGGAGGGGCCGCGCCACGCGGACTACCTCGACTTCAACAGGGAATGCGCCAAGCAGCCGAAAACGCTGAGCTTTGCCGATGCGACCGAAGATCGGGTCGCCGCCTATTTCCACACCGGCGGCACCACGGGGATGCCCAAGGTGGCGCAGCATCTCTATTCCGGGATGCTGTACAACGGCTGGCTGGGCGACCGGCTGCTGTTTACCGAGGAAGACAGCGTGATGTGCCCGCTGCCGCTGTTCCACGTCTTTGCCTGCCATGTGATCTTGATGGCGATGATCTGTTCGGGGGCGCATGTGGTGTTCCCGACCCCTGCGGGCTATCGCGGCGAGGGGGTGTTCGAAAACTTCTGGAAGCTGTGCGAGCGCTGGGGGACAACCTTTGTCATCACCGTGCCGACCGCCGTTTCGGCGCTGATGCAGCGCAAGGTGGATGCGGATATCTCCAAGGTGAAGACGGCGTTTTCCGGCTCGGCGCCGATGCCGATGGAACTGTTCAAGCGTTTTGAATCCGCCTGTGGCGTAACCATCTGCGAGGGCTACGGCCTGACCGAGGCGACCTGCCTGGTGTCGGTGAACCCGCCGTCCGGAGAGAAGAAGGTGGGCTCGGTCGGCATCCCGTTTCCCTACACGGACGTGAAGATCCTGAAGGTCAAGGACGGCCAGCCGGTCGCCTGTGGTGTGGATGAGATCGGCGAGATTTGTGTATCGAATCCGGGGGTTTACGCGGGGAATACCTATACCGAAGAGGCAAAGAACGCGGACCTGTTCCATTATGGGACGCACCTGAGGACGGGCGACCTTGGGCGGCTGGATGCGGATGGTTACCTGTGGATCACGGGGCGGGCGAAGGACCTGATCATTCGCGGCGGGCATAACATCGACCCGGCGGATATCGAAGAGGCGCTGCTGGCGCATCCGGCCGTGGCCTTTGCCGGGGCCATCGGCCAGCCCGACGCGCATTCTGGCGAATTGCCCTGCGCCTTTGTCGAGCTGGTGGCGGGCGCCGAGGTGACCGAGGAGGAGCTTCTGGAGCACGCCCGCGTCCATGTGCACGAGCGTGCCGCGCATCCCAAGCATATGACAATCCTCGCGGAATTACCCAAGACCGCCGTTGGCAAGGTGTTCAAGCCCGATCTGCGCAAGCATGCGATCACGCGGGTTTACAACGGTGCCCTGGAGGCGGCGGGCAGCCCGGCGCGGGTGGTGGCCGTCGTGGATGACAAGTCGCGCGGGCTGGTGGCGCAGGTCGAGGCGCACGGGGCCTCGGGCGAGGATGTGGGGCACATCCTTGGGGCCTTTGTGCGGCCCTGGGAATGGGCGGAGCAGGACGCGTCCCGGGCTTGACGTCGAAAGGTTAACGTCCCGATTTGGCGGCAAAATCGGGATGCACAAACCATGCAGAAACCATGCGCATGATTTGCGGGTTTTCCGGAATTAACAGGGCGTGCGGCCCGGTTGCGGGATGTCAACGATCCATGGGCAGCATGGTGGGTTTGGTCCGGAAAGGGGCTCTGCCCCCGTCCCTTCGGGACTCCCCCGAGGGTATTTGGGAAACCAAAGAAGCAGGGGGGCGTGCCCCCTGAGCAGCCTTCAGTGTGTGACGTTCGGGTCGATGGGTGTGTGGCCAAGGTCTAGCGCCTGTTCGAGGCGGTGGGCGACTTGCAGCAGGCGGGCCTCGCCCCGGGGCGGGCCGATGAGTTGCAGGCCGACGGGCAGGCCGGTGTCGGTGAAGCCCACGGGGAGCGACAGGGCCGGCAGGCCGCAGAGCGTCGCAAGGAAGGCGAAGCCCAGCCAGTCGAGGTAGTCGGTGGAGGGCGTGCCTGCGACCTCGGGGGGGTATTCGATTTCGACCGGCAGAGGGGCAAGGCCCGTGACGGGGCAAGCGAGCACGTCATGTGTGCTCAGCAGGCCGCGCATCATCGTGTAGAGGCGGGAGCGGGTGACGTTGGCCTTGGCGATATCGTCCACGGTGAGTTGCCCGCCCTGGGCGATGTTGCTCTTGAGCGTGGCTTTGAACTGGTCGGAGACGCGCTTTGGCGTGACCTGTGCGTTGGTCCACATGCCAAGGCCGCGGAAGGTGCGGAAGGCGTGGTCGAGGCCGGAGAAGTCTGGGGTGCTGTCCTCGACCGTCACCTCCGGGGCTTGAAGGCGGGTCAGGGCGTCCGACAGGATGCCTGACATTTCCGCCGTGATCGGGCGGCCGCCGAGGTCGGGCGAGAAGGCGATGCGGATATTGCCGGGATCGGACAGGCAGGTGTCCAGAACGCTGTTCGTGGGGTAAGACAGCGGGTCTGTCAGGTCGACGCCGGTCATGGCGTCGAGAAACAGCGCCACGTCGGCGACGCTGCGGGCCATCGGCCCTTCGACACCGAAGGGGTTGAAGCCGTCTGCGCCGGGGGCGGAGGCGATGCGGCCCGGGCTGGGGCGCAGGCCGACCACGCCGCAATAGCTGGCGGGGGTGCGGAGCGAGCCGCCGAGGTCGGAGCCGTGGGAGAGCCAGACCTCGCCCGTTGCCAGCCCGGCTGCCGCGCCGCCCGAGGAGCCGCCCGCGTTCATCCGCGTGTCCCAAGGGTTGCGGGTCTTGCCGAAGACAGCGTTGAAGGTGTTCGCGCCCGCGCCCATTTCCGGCGTGTTGGTCTTGCCGATCACGACGGCACCGTTCTGTTCCAGCCGCGTGACCAGCGGATCGGAGGCGGTGGGGATATGGTCAGCAAAGGCGGGCGTGCCCCAGGTGGAGCGGACACCCGCGACCGGGGTGAGGTCCTTGATCCCGATGGGCAGGCCCGCGAGGGGGCTGTCGGGCGTGGCTTGCGCGGCGGCGGTGCGGGCGCGGTCCTCGCAGGTGGTGACCATGGCGTTGATCGCCGGGCCGGTCTGCGCGATGCGGGTGAGACTGGCGTCAACCAGTTCCGCGGGCGACACCTTGCGCGATTTCAGCAGGCCCACGACCTCGCGGGCAGTGAGGCGGCAGAGCTCGGGGCCCGTGAAGGGCGGCTTAGCAGTTGCCATCGGGTCCGGCGCAGAACATCTCGTAGAGCAGGCCGATGACGCGGCTCGTGTTGTCGTTGGCGAGCGAGTAGTAGATTGTCTTGCCTTCGCGGCGGGTGCTGACCAGCCCTTCTTCGCGCAGGCGGGCGAGCATCTGGCTGACGGCAGCCTGTCGGATGCCGAGAAGCGATTCCAGTTCGCCCACCGATTTCTCGCCGCCACCGAGGTGGCAGAGGATCATCAGACGGCCCTCATGCGCCAGCGTCTTGAGAAAGGCGGCGGCGTTCTGGGCGTTCGTTTCCATTTCTTCCGGCGGCGCCGGGGGAGCTTTCTGGTCCATAAGTCAGTCTCGCTGCCTCATTGATTTGGCGGACTATAATGTTGTCGCACACAAAAGGCGAGATCACGATTCGTGGTTTGCGTCTGGCGGTTCGTCCGCAGCGGGGGCTCCTCCCTGAAACGCATTTGCGCCGTGATAGTTGCAGGGGGCGTCCTGCATTTGCAGGTGGAGGCCGTCGCCGGTGTAGGGATGGGCGCGGGCGAGGGCTTCGTTCACCTCGATCCCGAGGCCGGGGGCTGTGGGCGGCGTGATGTAGCCGTTTTCGACGGTGATCCCGCCGTGGATCAGGTCGCGGTGGAAGTCGGTCTCGATGGTCTCGGCCATGAGGATATTGGGGATGCAGGTGGCGAGCTGGATGTTGGCCGCCCATTCGACGGGACCGGCGTAGAGGTGGGGGGCCATCTCGGCGTTGAAGCTTTCGGCGAGGGCGGCGAGTTTGCGCGCCTCCCAGAGGCCGCCGACACGGCCAAGGGCAGGTTGCAGGATCTTGGCCCCGCCGGAGCGCAGAACGGTGGCGAATTCCGAGCGGGTGCAGAGGCGTTCGCCGGTGGCTAGCGGCACGCGGACCTGGCGGGCGACCTCGGCGTATTCGAGGAGGTTGTCGGGGGGGATCGGTTCCTCGAACCACAGGGGGTTGTAGGGTTCGAGGGCCTGTCCGAGGCGGATCGCGCCCGAGGTGGTGAACTGGCCGTGGGTGCCGAAGAGCAGGTCGGCGCGGGGGCCTACGGCCTCGCGGATGGATTTGCAGAAGGCGACCGAGAGGGCGATGTCGGACAGGGCGGGCTGGTGGCCGCCGTGCATTGTATAGGGACCGGCGGGGTCGAATTTCAGGGCGGTGTAGCCTTGGTCGACACAGGCGAGTGCGGCTTCGGCGGCCTGGTCGGGCGAGGTCCAGAACTCGGACATCCTGTGGTGTGGCAGCGGGTAGAGGTAGGTGTAGGCGCGGATGCGGTCGTTCATGCGCCCGCCCATGAGGGCATGGACGGGGCGGTTCAGGGCCTTGCCGACGATGTCCCAGCAGGCGATTTCGAGGCCGGAGAAAGCGCCCATGACGGTGAGGTCGGGGCGTTGGGTGAAGCCCGAGGAATAGGTGCGGCGGAAGGCGCGTTCGACGTTCTCGGGGTTTTCGTTTTCGAAGTAGCGTTGGAAGACGTCCTCGATCACGGCGGTCATGGCCTTGGGTCCGACGGAGGCGGCGTAGCATTCGCCCCAGCCGTGGAGGCCGCAGGCGGTGGTGAGTTTCACGAGGATCCAGTAGCGCCCGCCCCAGCCGGGGTAGGGGGGCGCGGTGACGATGATGTCGAGGTCTGTCAGGCGCATGGTGGGGTCCTCCGGGTGTGGCGCCCCG
>NZ_JBNAGB010000011.1:48934-163895 GCF_049800975.1 Sagittula sp. S175 | reverse complement strand
GGGCCCCCCCCCGCGGGGGGGCGAAACCGCTCAGATCACCTCATCGACCACACGCTTCAACCGCGCAATCGTGCCGTCGACGTCATACAGCTTGTCCAGGCCGAACAGCCCGATCCGGAACGTCGAAAAGCCCGCTGGCTCGTCCACCGCCAGCGGCACGCCCGCCGCGATCTGCATGCCCTTCTCGGCAAAGGCCTTGCCGGTCTTCACCGCCGGGTCCTCGGTGTAGCAGACCACCACGCCCGGCGCGCCAAAGCCCTCTGCCGCGACCGACTTCACGCCCTTGTCCGCAAACACTCCGCGCACACCGTTGCCCAGTGCCCACTGCGCCTCTTTAAGCCGCGTGAAACCATACTCTTTCGTCTCGGCCATGGCGTCGCGGAAGGCGCGCAAACCATCGGTCGGCATGGTGGCGTGATAGGCATGACCGCCGTCTTCATAGGCCTTCATGATCTGGTGCCATTTCTTCAGATCGACGGAAAAGCTGTCCGATGTCGTCTCCTCCATCCGCGCCAGCGCGCGCTGCGACAGCATCACCAACCCGGCGCAAGGCGTTGACGACCACCCCTTTTGCGGGGCCGAGATCAGAACGTCGACGCCCGTCTCCTGCATGTCGACCCAGACGCAGCCCGAGGCGATGCAGTCCAGCACCATCAGCGCGCCCACCTCATGCGCCGCAGCGGCCAGCCGCTTGATGTAATCGTCCGGCAGGATCATGCCCGCCGATGTTTCGACATGCGGGGCAAAGACCAGCCCCGGCTTCACTTCGGCAATCTTCGCCTCGACCTCCTCGATGGGCGCCGGGACAAAGGGGGCATCCACCGCATTGCCGGTCTGCCGCGCCTTCATCACCGTGGTCTCGCCGCCGAAACCACCGGCTTCGAAAATCTGCGACCAACGGTACGAGAACCAGCCGTTGCGCACCACCAGCACGTCCGCGCCCTGCCCGAACTGGCGGGCCACCGCCTCCATGCCATAGGTGCCGCCACCGGGGACCAGCGCCACGGCGTCGGCGTTGTAAACCTCGCGCAGCATGCCGGAGATGTCGCGCATCACCTGCTGGAACGCGGCGGACATGTGGTTGAGCGAACGGTCGGTGAAAACGACCGAGAATTCTTCGAGCCCCTGCGGGTCGATGGTGTCGAGCAATGCGGCCATGGGGTCCTCCTTTTCCTCCGACCTACCCCAGCGCGCGGGCCATGGCAAAAGCTACTTCGGTATCGCTGAAGCAACTCTGCAACATCAGGTCGAATTTCCTGAATTTGTTCAAATTAAGGAAATTTTAGGATTCATTAATGACGCGAGGACGTTAAGGTTAACACGAGGCAGGAACGAGCGGGCAAAAAGACCCGCCGCAGGCGACGAGCACCATGGCAGAGACAACGATCCTCCTGAATGCGTTCAGCATTCTGGGAGGCCCAAAATTGAAGGTCAGCACCAAGGGCGGCAACTACGACGAAGGCGGCATGACCGTCTCCGGTGGTGAATTTGTCTGGGAAACCGACGATATCATCCTCATGGAGGTCACCCAAGCCAATGCCGACGGCGGGGTCACATCCGACTCAGAGATCACACGCATCATCGTCTACGACAACGCCGCCGACTATCTTAACGGTGTTGAGAAATTCGTTTACGAAGGCGCCAGCGGCCAGAACGCCAGCATTCGGGGCGCAACGGCGGGCGTGGGCGACAACTACCTGCGCATAAACGCCAACGTCCTGACCTCCACCGACCCCGCCGCGCCGGACATCAACGAGCTTTTCCTCGTCGCCGGAACCGACCTGAGCAGCGTCGTTGAAAACAACGAAACGCTGTTCATCGACCAGTTTTCCGACAACGATTACAACGCCAATGACACCATTGATGGCGGGTCCAGCGAGATCGCCGACGGCATCTTTCATGGCGGCGCGGGCGGAAACGACATCTATGTCGTGCTCTGCTTTGCGCGCGGCACCCTGATCGAGACCCCCGACGGCCCCCGCTACGTCGAAACCCTGCGCGCCGGTGACCTGGTCAATACCCTCGACAATGGGCCGCAACCGCTGGCCTGGGCGGGCGGAGAACGCATCGCGGGCACGGGGCCGAATGCCCCGGTTCGGATTGCCCCCGGCGTTCTGGGCAACGTCCGCGAGCTGGTCGTGTCACAAAACCACCGGATGCTTCTGCACGGCGCGAAAGCCGAACTGATGTTCGGCCAGCCCGAAGTGCTGGTCGCGGCAAAGCATCTGGTCGACCACCAAAAGATCCGCATCGTGGAGCAGGCCCAGGTCCACTATTTCCACCTGCTCTTTGACCATCATCAAATCATATTTGCCGAAGGCTGCCCGACGGAGTCCCTGCACCTCGGTCAAGAGGCATTAAAGACAGTAGGCGCGCAAACACGCGACGAGATTATCACGCTTTTCCCGGAACTTGCGGGGCGAAGCGCATCCGGGGATCTGTCCCGCTACGCGCTCAAACACTACGAGGCGCACGCGCTCCGGCGCTCTGCATGAGACGGGGGTTCAACGCCGGGCGCGGGGCATGGGGCAAGGGCGCGCCCTGCTCTTCCCACGCTAGGACGACCCGGTTCCGCCCGCGGCGCTTAGCCATGTAAAGCGCGTCATCGGCCGCCCGAATGGCGGTTTCAAAGTCCATGTCCGAGGGCTTCAGCGTAGCGCCGACCGAGATGGTCACGCGCAATTCGCGATTGTCGAATATGGTCGGAGCTTTTCCCACAGCGTCGCATAGCCTGTCGGCCACGCCAGCACCACGGACCCTGTCCGCGCCTGCCAGGAACACCAGGAATTCCTCCCCACCAAAGCGGCAGACAATGTCCTCTTCTCGGCAGCGGATGCGCAACTGGCTGGCCACGGTGCGGATGACCTCATCCCCGGCAAGGTGCCCGTGGGTGTCGTTCACCTTCTTGAAGTGGTCGATATCCAGCATCAGCACCACGCCCTCAACGTCCGGGCGGCGCGACACGCGGTCAAAGAAGAAGTCGCGCGTAGAGACCTCCGTCAGGCGATCCCGGAACACGAGGCGGCGCAATTCCTCCGCCGTCCGCGCGCTTTGCTGCGCCTGGTGGATCATCGTCCAGGCAAACAGTCCGATCACGGAGAAGGACAGAACCAGACCGACGAGAAAGCTGTTGCGCGGCGACAGGGGGGCGTAGCCGACCAGCGCCACGTTAACCACGATCAGGTTCGCAGCCAGCGCCACGATCACCGCAACCACCAGAATATACCCCTTGCTGCGGATCATGACACCGTACCCATTCCGTCCCTGCACGGAGCCTTTCTGATCGTCCTGTCAGGGGTTTACGGCAGATTTTCAGTCCTGCCCGTCCATGGTTGCGCCGATGTTCACGGCGGTTTCCCTTTCGACAATGTGGCACGATTCGGTTAGGAATGCATCAAGGATGGGTAACGGAATAGATTGCATTTTCATAAAGTTAGATCAGGTCGAGCGGCCCCGGACGACGCTCCTCGGACAGCAGGACGTTGGCCTCCAGGTTGCCCACCCCCGGCAGCGTCATGATGCGTCGCCGCAAGACCCGCTCGAAATCCGGGATGTCGCGCGCGACCACCCGCAAACGGTAGTCGAACAGTCCCAGCACATGTTCGACGATCTGAACCTCCGGGATGGCGGACACCGCGCGCTCGAAGTCCTCCAGGGACACACGCCCCTTGGTCGCCAGCTTCACCCCCAGGAACACCGTCACCCCGAACCCCAGCGCCGCCACATCCACATCCAGCCGCGAGGCCCGGAACACGCCAGCCTCGCGCAGCCGCTTGATGCGCCGCCAGCAGGCAGGCTGCGACAGACCTAGTTCGCGCCCCAAGGCGCCAGCAGAAGCGGTTGCATCCTCGGTCAGTGCCCGGATGAGCGCGCGGTCGATGTCGTCCAGCGCAATCACAGCGGCAGCGCCTCCGTATCCTTGACGCGGGCCACGTGCATCAGGGCCTCGATGTCATTGATATGCGGCAGGGTCAGCACCCTTTGCCGGTAAAGCTGTTGATAATGCTGCATATCCCGCGCGATGACCTGCAAGCGCACGTCGGTTTGACCAAGGAAGGTCTGGATCTCCAAAACCTCCGGCACCTCGCGGGCGGCGGCGATGAATTCGTCAAAGGCGCGCGGTTGCGTCTTGTCCAGCGTCACCCGCAAGGACACCTCGACCTCCCACCCCAGCGCGGGCCAATGGATCACACCCTGGACACCGCGCAGCACACCCTTCTCGCGCAGCCGCTCCAGCCGCCGCGCCAGTGTGGACGAGGTGACCCCGGCCTGTTCGGCCAGTCCCGCCAGACCCGAATCCGGGTCGGCCTGATAGTAGCGCAGAATGCGCCGATCCGTGTCGTCGAGCATGATTTTCCCGCCAGATGGCAATACTACGAATACTTGCGCTTCTCTTTGGCGAAAATACTCAAAAAACGCAAACACCAACGCGCCGCCGGGGTTATCTTGCCGCCCAATATTCAAGCGAGGAGCAAGAACAATGCGCGTTTACTACGACCGCGACTGCGACGTGAACCTGATCAAGGACAAGAAAGTCGCCATCCTGGGCTACGGCTCGCAGGGCCACGCCCATGCCCTGAACCTGCGCGACAGCGGCGCAAAGAACATCGTCGTCGCCCTGCGCGAAGGCTCCCCCTCGGCCAAGAAAGCCTCGGGCGAAGGCCTGCAGGTCATGGGTCTGGCCGAAGCGGCCGCATGGTGCGACGTCATCATGTTCACCATGCCCGACGAACTCCAGGCGGAAACCTACAAGAAGTACATCAAGGACAACCTGCGCCCCGGTTCCGCGATTGCCTTTGCCCACGGCCTGAACATCCACTTCGGCCTGATCGAAGCGCCCGAAGGCGTCGACGTCATCATGATGGCGCCGAAGGGTCCGGGCCACACCGTGCGCGGTGAATACGTCAAGGGCGGCGGCGTGCCCTGCCTCGTGGCCGTGCATCAGGACGCCACCGGCAAGGCGCTGGAAATCGGCCTGTCCTACTGCTCCGCGATCGGCGGCGGCCGATCGGGCATCATCGAGACCAACTTCCGCGAAGAGTGCGAAACCGACCTCTTCGGCGAGCAGGTTGTGCTCTGTGGTGGCCTCGTGGAACTGATCCGCATGGGCTTCGAGACCCTCGTGGAAGCAGGCTATGCCCCTGAAATGGCTTACTTCGAGTGCCTGCACGAGGTGAAGCTGATCGTCGACCTGATCTACGAAGGCGGCATCGCCAACATGGATTACTCGATCTCGAACACCGCAGAGTACGGCCAGTACGTCACCGGCCCGCGCATCCTGCCCTACGACGAAACCAAGGCCCGCATGAAGGAAGTCCTGCAGGACATCCAGCGCGGCAAGTTCGTGCGTGACTTCATGCTGGAAAACGCCGTGGGCCAGCCGACGCTGAAGGCGTCGCGCCGCGCCAACGACGAGCACCAGATCGAGCAGGTCGGCTCCAAGCTGCGCGAAATGATGCCGTGGATCTCTGCCGGCAAGATGGTCGACAAGTCCAAGAACTGATCCGGACGACCACGTCTGACACCGGAAGGGCGGCCCTCGGGTCGCCCTTTTCGCGTTAACCTTTCGGGAAAGCGTAAAGGCTGCGTTCGGCCGGGTGAATGCACCGCGCGGCGCAACATGTCGGGCGCTGGACGCGGGCCACCACAAACGCGGAAGGGTTTGGTGACAAAGGTTACCTGTCTGTAAGGGGAGAACCGGCCGGTTTCCCGCCGAGTCCCGGCCGGTTTGACGAGCTTGCGCCCTTCGACTCACCGCGACGCCCCAATCCCCCGTTGCGCCGGAATCTTTTGCGTTAACCTTTGCGATCGGGCGACAGAAGGTCTTTCGACGAAAGACCTTCGCGGGCCGAGCGATCTTCGTCGAAGATCGCTCGGGTCCCTACCTCTGACCCGGCGTCCAGTCGATGTCGTAGGTCTGTTTCATATAGCCCTGAAAATACCCGCGCATCACCGGGAAGGCATCGGCGATCTTGAGGAATTCCTCGCGGTCGAGCACCAGAACCTTGGTGTCCTCCAGCGCGTGTACGGTGCCCGAGCGCCGCTCCTGCCCCAGGACCATGCGCTCGCCGAAATGCTGCCCGGCAGTGACACGCTTCGTCACAGGTTCCCCGGTGTGCGTGTCCGGATAGGTCAGTTCCACCGCGCCTTCGATCACGGTGTAAAAACCATCGGCACGCGTCCCGGCCTCGAACACCCGATCGCCCGCGCGGTAATGCACGTAGCGCGCGGCGGGCGGCGTGTAGCTGCGCAGCTGCACGGTGGACCTCGGCGAAACCGCATCCATCACCCAGTTCAGCAGCACGTTCACCTTGGTCTGAAAGCCCGGAAGGAAGGCCACGTAATAGGCGCGCCAAAGCAGCCAGGCCGGAAAGCCCGACAGTTTAAAGCCCCAGACCTCGGCCACACCACGCCGCGCCCCCAGCGAGGCCAGCGCCCCCTGGCTCTTGTAGCGGAAGGGCTTCATCGGCTTGCCCGCCAGCGCGGCGGCCATGTTCTCGGCCAGCGCACGGGCCTCGCGCACGGCGAATTGCGCGGTGGGCGGGGCAAAGTCGGAGCGTTCCGTCGCGCCGTCCTTCATCGGGATCAGCGCGCAGTCGCCCAGAGACCAGACATCGTCATGCCCCTCGCAGCGCAGGTCGCGCGTCACCTTGATCCGACCGTGGACGTGTTCCAGCGGCATGTCCTGCACCACCCGCGAGGGCGCATTGCCGATGGTGGCGACGATGGTCCGCGTCGGGATCTCGGTGCCATCCGAGAGGATCAGCCGCGTGCCGGTGGCCGATTGCACGCCGCGTCCCAGCAGGATCTCGATGCCGCGCTTTTCCAGCTGCGCGGCGGCGTAGCGCCCCAGTTTGGCCGTCAGTTCGCCCAACACGTTCTGCGCGTATTCTACCACCACGACGCGCACCTCTTCGGGCCAAACATTGGGGTAGTATTTCAGCGAGCGGTCGATCATTTCCTTCATCTCGCCCACGGTCTCGACCCCCGAGAATCCCGCACCGATCACGCAGAAGGTCAGCGCCTCGCGTTTGACCTCGGGCAACTGGGTGATGTCGGCATGTTCCAGACGTTCGATGACATGGGCGCGCAGGCGGCGCGCGTCCTCGAGGGTCTTCATGGTCAGCGCGTGATCCGCCAGTCCGGGCATGCGCGACAGGTCCGTTTCCTGCCCCAGCGCCACGACGAGGTGATCGTAGCCGACCTCGGTCGGGCGCCGTTGCACCCCCTGGAAGATCGTGACCACGCGGCGGGTGGTGTCGACCTCCTGGATGCGGGCCTTGCGCACCTTGATGCCCTTCAGCAGGCGGCGCAGCGGTGTGACGGCGTGCAGCGCGGTGATCGCACCGGCCGCCACTTCGGGCAGAAGCGGCTGAAAGACAAAGTAATTCTCGGCGTTGATGAGTTCGATCCGCACATCCAACGGCAAACGCTTGCGCAGCTCGCGCGCGGCAAAGAGACCGGCGAACCCGCCGCCAAGGATGAGGATACGTTGCGTCATGAAGGATGTCCCGAAAGTCGATGCTGCAGCGCAGCGATATGCGGCTTTTGCCGTAGCCGGAGACAAGTTGCAATATTTTTCTGTTTGTTTTCAATGGCATACAATTGTACGCCAAAAAAGATGCATCTTTCCCGTGGCTTGACTTGCGCGTCGCGCGCGCCCTTCCCCATTGCAGCGCCTGCCCGACGGGTCTAACGCGACGCCATGACACCCGAGATCACACCCAAAAGCTGGGCGATGGTGGGCGCGCTGGGACTCGTCTGGGGCGCGACCTTCCTTTTCATGGAGATCGCCCTGCGCGGCATGACCCCCTTCTGGCTGGCCGCGTTCCGCATTGGATTCGCCGCAGCCCTGACCGTGGTCATCTGGCGGTTTGCGGGCGGCAAGCTGTTCCTGAGCGATGACCGCCCCTGGGGCGCGCTGATCGTCATCGGCCTGTTGTCCACCGCCGTGCCCTTCATGCTGCTCAGCTGGGGTTTGCAATATGTCACTTCCGGGTTTGCGGGTGTCAGCATGGCTGCGGTGGCGCTGATCGTCTTGCCGCTGGCGCATGTCTTCCTGCCCGGAGAGCGCATGACCCCGCGCCGCCTTGCGGGCTTTGTCATCGGGTTCATAGGTGTCGCGGTGCTGATCGGCCCGGAGGCCTTTGCCTCCACCGGCGAGGCGATGGAGCCTTATGGCCGCCTCGCCTGCCTGTCTGCTGCGGGGTGTTACGCCGTCAGCACGGTTGTCATGCGCCGCCTGCCCCCGGTCGATCCCATCGGACTGGCCGCCGTGCCGCTGATCGTCGGCAGTTGCCTGGTGATCCCGATGGCCTGGCTGCGCGAAGGCGCACCGGTGATGCCCGGCACGACGACGCTGATCGTGGTCGCCATCCTCGGTTTGGTCCCCACGGCGGGGGCGAACCTGCTGCGCGTCCTCGTGGTGCGGTCGGCGGGACCGGTGTTCATGAGCCTGACGAACTACCAGGTGCCGCTCTGGTCGGTGGTGCTGGGGATCGTGATCTTGGGGGAGCCTTTGCACCCGAGCCTGCTGCTGGCGCTTGTGCTGATCCTGACGGGCGTGTTCCTGAGCCAATGGGGGGCGCTCAGACGCCTGTTCGGACGCTGACGGTTCCTGTGCCAGACGCGCACAGGCTGGCCCGTTCACCCTGCGGATGGCGCCCGGCATCCCCGTCAGCGGGATGAGGCATTGCGCGCCGATCCGCAAAGGCGGATGCTGCCGCCATGGCAACGGATATCGCGTTCTCTTTCAAGGCACTGCCGGACAGGGCGCGACGCCACATCCGGGTGTTCCAGGTCCATCAGTTCCTTGACCGTCTTGCCATGGGTCTGACGGTCGCCGTGGTGGCGCTGGCGCTGACCGATCGCGGCATGGACCTTTTCCAGATTTCGCTGCTTTTCGGCATTTACGCGATCACGACGATGGCGATGGAACTGCCGTTTGGAGGTCTGGCCGACACCATCGGGCGCAAGCCGGTCTTTCTCGCGGCGGTCGTGGCCAGCCTGGTGTCGCAGGCGCTGTTCCTGTCGTCCGCCGACTTCACCGTCCTTGCGCTGTCCTTTGCCTTCATCGGGTTCGGACGTGCCCTGCGGTCCGGCACATTGGACGCATGGTTCGTCGAGACCTTCAGAGCCGAAGCACCGAATGTCGATGTCCAGCCCGCCCTTGCACGGGCGCACTGGGCCAATGCGATGGGCCTCGCGGTCGGCGCGGTCCTTGGCGGCTTGCTGCCCGACGCGGTCGGCGCGATGGGTCTGCGCCTTGGGACCAGCGTCTATGACGTGTCCTACGCCGCGAGCTTTGTCGTGATGGTCGGCGTGCTGGTCTACACCGTGGTCGCCATCACCGAGACGCCGCGTCCGTTGAACCCCGACGCGCTGTGGCACGGGTTCGCCAGTGTCCCGACGGTGATCGCCGAAGCCGGGGGGCTGGCCCTGAGGCATCCCACGCTGGCGCGTCTTCTGGCGGCGCTGGCGCTGTTTCTCATGGCCACGAACCCGGTCGAGGTGATCTGGCCGACATATGCGAAACCCATGCTGGATGCGGGCTACGCCAACGCCGCCATCGGTGCCCTGACGGCGGGCTATTTCTTTGCCATCGCCCTTGGCGCCTCGCTGTCGACCCATATCAACCGGGTGTTCGGGCGGCGCCCTGCCGTCACGCTTGCAGTTGTCTTTGCCGGTCTCGCCCTGGCTCAGGTCGCCTTGGCAGTACAGGGCGGCATCGGCGGATTTGTCGCCGCCTTCGTCGTCTATTCCATCCTTCTGGGGGCGAGCGAGACCCCGGCGAGCAGCCTCCTGCATCGCTGTGTCGCGGATCGTCAGCGGTCAACGCTGCTGTCGCTGCGCTCCCTGATCCAGCAACTCGGTGCCGCGGCGGGATTGGTCATGGCAGGCGCAATCGCCGAGCTCTCTTCCACTTCACATGCGTGGCTGTTCGGTGCGGTCTTTCTGCTGGCGGCGATGGCCCTGTGTCTGGCCTTGGCCAGACGACTGGCGGCACGGCTCGAATAGCTGCCCGCCCGGACACAACGACAGGCAATCCCACCCCAAGAAAAAAGGCCCCGCCGATGGCAGGGCCTTGCAGATCGTTGTGCGAGGGGCCGGGCGGCCCCGCCTTCCGCTTACCAGCAGCTGACAAGAACGGTGGTGTCCACCGCCAGCGCCGTCAGGTCCTCCGGCGCCAGCGCGCCGCCATCGACCCGCGCCGTGGCCTGCACGCCATTGGCCTGAAGGAAGTCGAGGATCAGCTCGCCCTTCGCGGCAAAGCTGACCTGATCGGGCAACTGCCGCCCGCCCTCCATTTCGCGCGGCAGCAGCATGCCCATGACATTGCCACCCGCGTCGAAGACCGGGCCGCCCACGTCGCCGGGCATGGCGTTCAACGCCAGACGCTTTACTCCCTGCTCGCCGTTCAGGCCCTTGGTGTCCTCCAGCGTGCCAAAGGTCAGTGTCGGTGCGGTCAGCACCCCGCCAAAGCTGTAACCCGCCACGGCGACCTCGGATTGCAGGCGCTGCGTGTCGGTAGTGAACTGCGCCGAGCGGCGCGGGGACAGCGCCGCGACGGGCCGCAGCAGCGACACGCCCAGCCCCGCGTCCGAAGCGACAACCTGCGCGTCATAGGTGCCGTTGATCGTCACACGCTCGCACTGGCCGGTGACGGCGTTCGACGCCAGCACGGTGCCACGGTTGTCCACGAAGAAGCCCGAACCATTGCCCTTGGGCGTGCGCACCTTGAGGCCCGACACGAGGTCCACGGCCTGCCCGGCATCGCTGACGGCGGCGGGGTCCAGCACGCCCGGCAGGCGCTGGTAGCTGTCCTGCATGATCTTCAGCACGCGACCGCGACGCTCTTCGTCGTTCGCCGGCCAGATCAGGCTGAAGCCCTTGATCTCGCCATTCTGCAGGCCGACCTCGGTGTGCGACACGATGCGATCATTCGCCCCGGTCAGCAGGAAACCACGCTGGTCGCGGCGGCGTTCGCCCTCCAGCGGCACGATCTCCAGTGTCTGCATGATTTCATACAGACCGTTCAGCGTGCGCGCATCGCCGGGTTGCGAGATCAGCAACACCTGCACGGGAAGGTCGGTGCTGGCCTTGTAGATGGCAAAGGGCGCCTCGTAGCGGTCGAACTGAACGACGCCCATGGGCATCTGCATCACGATGCCTGCGCGGTCGTCCACGGTGTCGCGCATGTCCATGCCATCCAGCACCGAGTTGTACTGCCGCAGCAGTTCCGAGCGCTGCATGGTGGTCAGGATACCTGTCGCTTCGAGGTTGTTGGCCTCCTGCCAGGCGGCCATGGACCGGCGCGTGCCGGGGCCGAAGGCTCCGTCGATACGGCCCTCGTAAAAGCCCCCCCACTGAAGGGCGATCTGCAGCATGTCGCGGTCCTCGCGGGTCAGCGCGCTTTCAGAGGCGCGGGCCTCGCGCGGGCCTTCGGGATCGGTGACGGCGACAGGACGCTCCACCGGGGTTTCCGACGCAGTCACCGCCTCGTCGGTCACGACGCCCGGTTGCTGTGCGTCCTCGATGACCGCCTGCCGGGTGTCTTCGGACAAGGTGGTGTCGACGGGAGCCTCCGTGGGTGCCTCAACGGGCTCCTCAACCGGCGCCGGGTCCGCGGCAGGCTGTGCTGCCGCCAGCTGATCCGCCAGAGCCGCCACATCCGAGGCCGGGTCCTGCGTCGCATCGGCCTGCGCCTCGGTGCCGTCCTGCCCCAGCTGCGCGCCCACCGGCCAGAACTGGCGGCCATAGACACGGTTGCTTTCGACGTAGCTGTCCGCCGGAACGGCGCCCGAGCGCAGCAGTTCGCCAAGGAAGGCCTCGGCCTCCTCGCGGCTGGAATAGGGGCCGACGGCCACGCCGTACCAGCCTCCGCCCAGCGAGAAGCCGTTCACGTTCGGCAGGCCCTGCGCGACCTGGCGGACGCTCGACTGCGCTCCGGCCAGCGAGGTCCGCGCCTCGACCTGGATGAAGAACTGCTCCGGCGCGTCCTGCGCAAAGGCGCCCTGCCCCGCAAGAACCAGTGCAAAGGCAAGGGATTTCAAATGGCTCGACATCGTGTCACGGACCTTCGGTACTGAATGTATAATCAGGGCATGTCTTAACAGATCATGCAGGCCGTGCACGCGAAAATGACGTGAGCCGCCGATTGACCCCGCCCCTGTTGCCGCCTAATCAGGCCGCAATCCGCCGCCCCAGCCGCTGCAAGGAGGCCCGACATGTCGACGACCCTGCCGAAACCCCGCTCTTTCCAGGAAATCATCCTGCGCCTGCAGGCCTACTGGGCCGACAAGGGCTGTGCGATTCTGCAACCCTACGACATGGAAGTGGGTGCCGGCACCTTCCACCCGGCCACCACGCTGCGCGCGCTCGGATCGCGGGCCTGGGCCGCCGCCTACGTGCAGCCCTCGCGCCGCCCGACCGATGGCCGCTACGGCGAGAACCCGAACCGCCTGCAACATTATTACCAGTACCAGGTCATCATCAAACCCTCTCCGCCGAACCTTCAGGCGCTCTACCTCGGCTCGCTCGAAGCCATCGGCATCGACCTCGGCCTTCATGACGTGCGCTTTGTCGAGGACGACTGGGAAAGCCCGACGCTGGGCGCATGGGGGCTGGGCTGGGAAGTCTGGTGCGACGGCATGGAAGTGTCGCAGTTCACCTATTTCCAGCAGGTGGGCGGCCATGACTGCGCGCCCGTGTCCGGGGAACTGACCTACGGGCTGGAACGCCTCGCCATGTACGTGCTGGGCGTCGACCACGTCATGAACATGCCCTTCAACGCGCCCGACGCGCCGATCCCGCTGACCTATGGCGACATCTTCCGCCAGACCGAGGAAGAATACTCGCGCTTCAACTTCGACACGGCGGACACGGCCCTTCTGCTGCGCCACTTCGAGGAGGCCGAGGCCGAGTGCAAGGCGATCCTGGCGCGCGAGGCAGAGGACCCCAAGACCGGCAAACGCATCGTCATGGCGCACCCGGCCTACGACCAGACGATCAAGGCCAGCCACATCTTCAACCTGCTCGACGCGCGCGGCGTGATCTCGGTCACCGAACGCCAGGCCTACATCGGCCGCGTCCGCGCACTGGCGAAAATGTGCGCAGATGCCTTCGTCACAACCGAAGCGGGTGGCTGGACATCCGAAGCCGTGGCAGTCTGACCCATGAGCGGCAAGATCCTCGGGAGCATCATCGTGCTGGTATCACTGATCTTTGGCGCAGTGGTCTACTACACGCAGGTCTATTACTACTACGAACCCGTGGCGGCGACGGGCGTAGATGACGTGATGCTGACCAACCTCGCCACGGGCGAACCCGAGGGGATCCTGATCTCGGACTTCGAGGCCATCGACGCCACCAGCTCGCCCATCCGCTACCGGGCGTGTTTCCGCACCGACATGTCGATCCCGATGCTGACCGAAACCTACGAGATGTACGACGGCGCCGAACCGCGCAACGCGCCCTACTGGTTCGAATGTTTCGACGCCGCCGCCATCGGCGCCGAGATCGAGGCAGGCACGGCGCTGGTCTTCACCGGTGAGCGCAACATGGAATTCGGCATCGACCGCGTGGTGGCCATCACCAGTGACGGACGCGGCTACGTCTGGCAGGAAATCAACGACTGCGGCGACAAGGCTTATGACGGCACGCCATTGGGCGAGAACTGCCCTGAACGCGAGTGATCGCGGCCCACGCGTGATCCAAAGGGCTGCTGCGCAGGCTTATTGAGCCGCTGCGCGGCCCGTTGCCTCCGGCGGAGGTATTTTCGAAACCAAAGAAGACGGGGCCGCGCGCCCATATTTCTTCTTGGTCCAAATATCTCCGGCGGGCCCGCAGGGCGCGCTGATCTGTGCGCGCGGCAGGCGCGCTCCGCCTGGGAACGGCCCCCAAGGGAACCAAACCGTGCTCTCGCGCGCTTCTCCTGCAACCAGCAGAGGAAACGCCCCCATGTCCGACAAAGCGCCCGCCTGGGTCCCTCCCGTCATGCGCACAGGTTATTTTGCCCGTGCCGCCGTATATACCGTCGTCGGCGGTCTTGCCTTTCTTGCCGCCGTTCAGGGCGGGCAGGCGCAGGGCACCACCGACGCCCTCGCCGACCTGCGCAGCCATCCCGGCGGGCAGATTGCGCTCTGGCTCATTGCGCTTGGTCTTTGGGCCTACATGGTCTGGCGGCTGGTGGACGCCTGGCTGGATCTTGACTGTTACGGATCGGATACCAAGGGCATCGTCGCCCGCATCGGTCTGGTCGTGACCGGCCTGATCCACGCGGGCATCGGGGCTTCGGTTGCCGCGACCGCCATGGGTGGCTCGGGCGGCGGAGACGGCGGCACCCAGACGGCGACGCAAAAGCTCATGTCCATGCCGTTCGGCATCTGGCTGGTCGGCATCACCGGCGTCATCACAATTGGCGCGGGCGCCTACTACATCCGCAAGGGCATCAAGGAGCGCTACAAGGAGCACATACGCGTCACCCCGACCGCGCGCAAGCTCGATCCGGTGATGAAATTCGGCTGCGTCGCCATGGGCGTCGTCATCGGCATCATCGGGGTTTCCATCGTCATTGCCGCGCTGAACGCCGATCCGTCGCAGGCCGGGGGTGTGGGCGAGGCCCTGCATCAGCTGCGCTCCATGGCCTTTGGGCGGATCTTGCTGGGGATCGTGGGCCTTGGGCTGATCGGCTTTGCGGTCGAGAACGCCGTCGAGGGGTATTACCGCGTTCTGCCGCGCTATGCCGGGCCCGACGTGATGACGCTGGCCAAGCGTGCCAAGCTCAAGGCCGAGGGCAAGCTGCGCGAGGCGACCGCCTGATCGCGCCCCACGGTCCAAGGGCGCTTGCGACCAGAGCGCCCGCCCGCTAGACACCGCAACAAACGTGACACGCCCGCGCATGGCCCCGGCCAAGGCGCGGGCAAAGCTGTGGTGAGACGATGCCGGACCTTCTGATCGAACTCTTTTCCGAGGAAATCCCCGCACGGATGCAGGCGCGCGCCGCCGAGGATCTGAAGAAGCTGGTGACCGACGGTCTGGTCGAGGCGGGTCTGACCTATGCCTCCGCCGCCGCCTTCCACACGCCGCGCCGTCTGGCGCTGACCGTCGACGGGCTGACGCCCGAGTCCCCCACCCAGCGCGAGGAGCGTCGCGGGCCGAAG
Organism: Sagittula sp. S175; assembly: GCF_049800975.1. Classification (NCBI taxonomy): domain Bacteria; kingdom Pseudomonadati; phylum Pseudomonadota; class Alphaproteobacteria; order Rhodobacterales; family Roseobacteraceae; genus Sagittula; species Sagittula sp. S175. The sequence goes on along the minus strand of NZ_JBNAGB010000011.1, from coordinate 148,734 downwards.
GTCGGCGCGCCCGAGAAAGCGCTCGAGGGCTTTATGCGCGGCGCCGGGGTCACCCGCGAGCAGCTGGAGGAGCGCGAGGACAAGAAGGGTGCCTTCTATTACGCCACCGTGGTCACCCCCGGCCGCAAGGCCGACGAGATCGTCGCCGAGGTGCTGGAAAAGACCGTGCGCGGCTTCCCTTGGCCGAAATCCATGCGCTGGGGCGCGGGCAGCCTGCGCTGGGTGCGTCCGCTGCATCGCATCATCTGCCTCATGCGTGACGAGGCAGGCGACCGCGTGGTCGATCTGGACATCGACGGGATCAAGGCGGGGCAGACCACCGAGGGGCACCGCTTCATGGGCGATGGCGCGTTCGACGTGACCTCCTTCGAGGACTACGAGGCGCGGTTGAAGCGTGCCAAGGTCATGCTGTCCGCCACGGAACGGGCTGAACATATCTGGAACGACGCCACCAACGCGGCCTTTGCGCAGGGGCTGGAAGTGGTCGAGGACAAGGGCCTGCTGGCCGAGGTGTCCGGGCTGGTGGAATGGCCTGTCGTGCTGATGGGCGACATCGGCGAGGCTTTCCTTGGCCTGCCGCCGGAAGTCTTGCAGACCTCGATGAAAGAGCATCAGAAGTTCTTCTCGGTCCGGAACCCCTCGACGGGGCGGATCGAGAAATTCGTCACCGTCGCCAATATCGAGACCGCCGACAATGGCGCGACGATCCTTGCGGGCAACCAGAAGGTTCTCGCGGCGCGCCTGTCGGATGCGAAATTCTTCTGGGAGAACGATCTGCGCGTGGCGCAGCGCGAGGGCCTGACCGCCTGGACCGACCGCCTGTCCAACGTGACCTTCCACAACAAGCTGGGCAGCCAGAAGGATCGGATCGACCGCATCGCCGCACTGGCGCGCGAACTGGCCCCCAAGGTCGGCGCCGATGCCGCGCTGGCGCAGCAGGCCGCCGAAGTGGCCAAGGCCGACCTGTCGTCGGAAATGGTCTATGAATTCCCCGAGTTGCAGGGCCTGATGGGCCGCTACTACGCCGAGGCCGCCGGTCTGCCTGTCGAAGTGGCGGCTGCGTGCCAGGAACATTATTCGCCGCTGGGCCCGTCCGATGACGTGCCGACCGCGCCGGTGTCCGTCGCCGTGGCGCTGGCCGACAAGCTGGACACGCTGACCGGCTTCTGGGCCATCGACGAAAAGCCCACCGGGTCCAAGGACCCGTTTGCGCTGCGCCGCGCCGCGCTGGGGGTGATCCGGCTGATCCTGACCAATGGGCTGCGGCTGCATCTCGACCGTTTCTTTGACGCGCAGATCCTGCGTCACCGCATTGGCCACCCGGATGCAGAGACCGAGGCCGAGCTGCGCGACGAACTGCTGGGCGAGATCGCGCATCATGGCGTGTTCGGGTCCGCCGTGCGGACGCTGCTGGAGAAGCTCGACGGCAACGGCCCGGCTTGGGTGCAGAAGATCGTCGACCACGAACCGGATGTCTCGGACGATCTGCTGGGCTTCTTCCACGACCGGCTCAAGGTCTTCCTGCGCGATCAGGGCGTGCGTCACGACGTGATCGACGCTTGCCTCGCGATGCCGAACAAGGACGACCTCGTGCTGCTGGTGAAGCGGGCCAAGGCCTTGCAGGCTTTGCTGGGGTCCGAGGATGGCACGAACCTCGTGCAGGGCTTCAAGCGGGCCAACAACATCCTGACGCAGGCCGAAGAGAAGGACGGTGTCGAGTATTCCTACGGCGCGGATGTGAAATTCGCCGAGACCGAGGAAGAAAAGGCACTGTTCGCTGCACTGGACGCCGCCGAGGCAAAGATTGCCCCCGCCATGGAGGCGGAGGATTTCGCCGCGGCCATGGAGGCCATGGCCGGTCTGCGCGCGCCCATCGACGCGTTCTTTGACGCGGTGCAGGTGAATTCCGACAACCAGGTGGTGCGGCGCAACCGTCTGAACCTGTTGTCGCGCATCCGTCACACCTGTTTGCAGGTCGCCGACCTGACGAAGCTGGACGGCTGAGGCGCGCCCGGACACGCTTTGGGCGTCCGGTTCGCGGTTTTCGGTGCCATGGGTTTCGCCTGAGCTGACGCTCAGGCGACCGGCGCGCCTTCGGCGCGGGACAGGACGCGCCTTTGGCGCTGAGGCAGCACGCGCCTTTGGCGAGAGGTCGGTCTGGGCGTCTGCCGCGACGGTTTCCCATCTTGTCATGGAACCGTCACGGCGTATTCTGCGCCCGGAACCGCAAAGGATGCCGCAGTGCAGAAAGCCCTCTCCGACGACCGTGACATCACGCTGATCACGCCTTCGGCGCCGATGAGCACCCCGACCCATGGCGGGCGGGCGAAGTGTCTGCAGCGGCTGGTGCGGCTGGACCTGCCGGTGCCGCGCACCGTGGCGCTGTCCTTTGACGAGGTGCATCGCATCGCAGGCGGCGAAATGCCCGACATGCCCGGGCTGCTGTCGTCCTTCGATCCCGATGCGCTGCTTTGTGTGCGGCCTTCGTCGGAGGATCCTGACTGGGGCGGACCGAGCGCGATCCTGAACATCGGCATGAACGATGCGCGGTACGTGGCGCTGTCGGACGAGATCGGGCACGAGGCGGCGGCGGCGCTGTACCTGCGGTTCGTGCAGGCCTATGCGGTGCATGTGGCGCGGCTCGACCCCGACCAGTTCGACGAGATCGAGGATATCGGCCAGGCGGGCCTGTCGGCGGCACTGGGGGCCTACGAGGACGAGGCGGAGGAGCCTTTTCCGCAGGACCCTGCCGTGCAGTTGCGCGAGGTCTTGCGATCCATGGCCCGCGCTTGGGAAGGGACGACGGCACGGCTGTTGCGTCAGGCCAAGGGCGCGCCCGTGGATGCGGGGCTTGGGTTGGTCGTCCAGGAGATGGCGCTGGGTCTCGGGCGCGGCGAATGTGGTTCGGGCGTGTTGCAACTGGCGAATTCGGAAACCGGCCGGCCGCAGCTGACCGGGCGCTACCTGAGCCAGAGTCAGGGCCGCGATGCCCTGCGCCAGCGGCACAAGTCGCTGTATCTCGAGAGAGACCCGCGCGGGCCGTCCCTGCAGGATCTGGCCCCGGAAGCCTTTGACAAGCTGATCGATTTTGCCGGGCTCATGCGCCGCCGCCTGCGCGAAGAGATGCAGATCGAGTTCACCATCCGGGGCGGCGAGGTGCATATCCTCGACGGTGTGCGGGTGGAGCGCTCGGCGCGGGCGGGGGTGCGGATCGCCGTCAGGCTGGCCGAGGATGGCATCATCTCGCAGCCCGAGGCCGTCATGCGCATCGAGCCGCGCGCCATATCAGAGCTGTTGCACCGGCAGGTGGCGCCGGGTGCCTCCCGCGTGGTGATCGGGCGCGGCATCGCGGCATCGCCCGGTGCGGCCACCGGCAAGATCGTGTTTTCCTCTGCCGAGGCGCAGGCCAGTGCGGCGCGGGGCGAGCCGTGTATACTGGTCCGGCGCGAGACCTCGCCCGAGGACATTCGCGGCATGCACGCCGCCGTGGCGGTGCTGACGGAGCGTGGCGGGATGACCTCGCATGCCGCCGTGATCGGGCGCGGGCTGGGCCTGCCCTGCGTGGTGGGCGCCGCGCGCATGGGGTTTCACCTGGACCGCAAGACCCTGATCGGCGAGCGTGGGCGCATCTTCCGCGAGGGCGACACGATCACCATCGACGGCACCTCGGGCGAGGTGCTGGAGGGCAGCGTCCAGATGGTCGAGGCGGCGCTGGACGACGCCTTCCAGACGCTCATGGGCTGGGCCGACAAGGCGCGTGACATTGGGATCCGGGCCAATGCCGACACCCCTGCCGATGCCGCCACCGCGCGGCGCTTCATGGCGCAGGGGATCGGGCTGTGCCGGACCGAGCACATGTTCTTTGAACACGATCGCATCACCCCCATGCGCGAGATGATCTTTGCCGATACCACCGAGGATCGGCAGGCGGCGCTGGCGGTGTTGCTGCCCATGCAACGCGCTGATTTCACGGAACTATTCCGCATCATGGAAGGACTGCCGGTCTGCATCCGGCTGTTCGATCCGCCCTTGCACGAATTCCTGCCGCAGGACCGCGCGGGGCTGCGCGACCTGGCAGAGGCGCTGGATCTGCCGATCAGCGACGTCACCCGTCGGGTCGAATCGCTGGCCGAATACAACCCCATGCTGGGCCTGCGCGGCGTGCGTCTGGGCATCACCGTGCCGGAAATCTACGACATGCAGGCGCGCGCCATCTTCGAGGCGACTCTGGATGCCTCGCGCGAGGGCGCGCCCGTGGTCCCCGAGATCATGCTGCCGCTCGTCAGCGCCAAGCGCGAGGTCGAGCTGCTGCGCACCCGCATCGACGCTGTCGCCGCCGAGGTCCGGGCTGAACGCGGCCGCACCTTCACCTACCGTCTGGGCGTCATGGCCGAGACGCCGCGCGCCTGCCTGCGCGCCGACGAGATCGCGCCGCACTGTCAGTTCCTGTCCTTCGGCACCAACGACCTGACGCAGATGACCTACGGCCTGTCGCGCGACGATGCCGGGCGCTTCATGTCGGATTACGTGCAGCAGGGCGTGTTCAAGGAGGACCCCTTCCACGTGCTCGACATCGATGGCGTGGGAGAGCTGGTGGCGCTTGGCGTGCAGCGCGCGCGGGCCACGAATGATGCGGTCACCCTGTCCATCTGCGGCGAGCATGGCGGCAACCCCGAATCTATCGCCTTCTGCCGCGAGGTCGGGATGACATATGTCAGCTGTTCGCCCTTCCGCGTGCCTGTCGCGCGACTCGCCGCAGCCCAGCTGGCGCTGCGCGAAACCGGCGTCGAACGTCCGCCCCGGTTGTGATTCTTCACTGTTTGACAAGGGATTAGGCGCAGCGCCCACAGATCACGCATCTGCGCAAGTGCCTGCGCGCCTGTGACGCTTTACGGATTGACGCCAATTTTATATAAACCGCTGGTCCCGGCTCGGATCGGGACGACGTTTTCCTTGAACAAGAGACCGCCGCGATGATCCGTGCCAAGTCCGCTCTTCAGGCCCTGTGCCTGTCCATGATGACGCTTGCCCTGCCCGCCATGACCGCTCAGGCCGACCCGGCGCAGCAGGCGCGCACACTGGTCAACCTCGAAACCAAGGCACTGGCGCGGGCACAATCCGGACACCTGAAATCGCTCGTCACGCCGATCCCCGCCGCCGCCATTCAGGGCGCGGGCAAGATCCGCTACGACGCCCAATGGCTCGCAGCCCAGCCGCAGGCGCAGGGCGGCGCGGAATGGGAATGCCTGTCCGAGGCGCTCTACTTCGAGGCACGCGGCGAATCCGTGCAGGGGCTGTTTGCCGTGGCCGAGGTCATCATGAACCGCGTGTCCTCGCCGAAGTTCCCCGGCTCGGTCTGCGGTGTGGTCAATCAGGGCACCGGCAGGAAATACGCCTGCCAGTTCACGTATACCTGCGACGGCCGCCCCGAAGAGATCCACGAACCCGCAAGCTGGGAGCGCGTGGGCAAGGTTGCCAAGATGATGCTCAGCGGCGCGCCCCGCCCGCTGACCCGAGGCGCGACCTACTACCACACCAACGCGGTGCGGCCCAAATGGGCCACGGTATTCACGCGCACCGCCAGCATCGGCGACCACGTGTTCTACCACGCCTCTCGTTAAGACCTGACCAGTCGGGCGTTTTCCGCCCCGGATGCGCCGTTTTGGCCCTGCCGTTCCCGCGCGGCTTACCCTATGGTGCCGCCAAGTCCGACCGCAAGGAGCCGCCCCATGGTCTCTGAAATCCGCCTCGCCTTTGCGCATCCCTCAGAGCGTGCCATCGCCACCGCCGGTGACGCGCCGCGCGACCGTATTTCCCTGCGCGATCACATCGTCGAGGTCGAGATCGGCGCCTTTCAGGCCGAGCGCGGCACCAAGCAGCGCGTGCAGTTCAACGTGGTGGTCGAAGTCGCGCCCTTCACCGGCGACATCGGCGATGACGTGGACCGCATCCTGTCTTACGACCGCGTCACCGAAGCCATCGCGCACGAATTGGCCGCCGAGCGGCTGAACCTGCTGGAAACGCTGGCCGAGCGCGTGGCGGAACGCATCCTGCTGGAACCGCAGGCCCTGCGCGCCTTTGTCCGGATCGAGAAGCTGGACCGCGGTCCCGGCGCACTGGGGGTCGAGATCGTGCGCGCCCGCGCGGATGTGGCAGCGCATCTCAACACCCTGGCGCAGGAAGTGGCCTCCGAGCGCCCGCACCCGCGCGTGGTCTACCTGTCGAACGCCGCCATCGACCATCCGTCGCTTGGCGCATGGATCGACGAACTGGCGGCGCGCAAGGCGCCTGTGATCCTGTGCTGCGGCCTGCCCCCCGAGGCACCGCTGCAAACCGGGCACAAGATGACCCAGCGCCGGGTCGATCTGCTGGCGATCGAGCAGAACGGCTGGCGGCTGGCAGCCCGTGACCTGCGCTGCAAGGTCGTGGCCACCCGCACCGAACTGGACTGGGCCATGAAGAACGGCCAGATCTGCATCTGGGCCCCGTCGAAGATCGTGCTCGATGCGACCGAGGGCCCCGGCGTCGGCCCGCGCGACTCGGTCGGCTTGACCGGCTGGTTCGCCGCCGAGATGGAAGCCTGCGAGATGCTGGTCATCGGCGAAGACCTGCCGGAAAACGGCGGTGTTTCGCAACGTGCGGTTGACGTGGGCGCTGCCTTGTTCTGAGGCACGAAACCGCCCTTGAAATGGGCGGTGCTTTGGGTCAGGGAAACGCCATGACTGCGTACTACCGGCCGATCGTGCGTTTTGACGCCCCCCGCCCCGAAGGTGCCCTGCTGTTGGCGGGCGGCCCGGGCTGGTTCACCCATCTTGTCGAACATCGCCGTGACGCGGCGCCCCGCCCCGTGGGGATCGACGCCCTCCCCGACGACTGGCGCATCCGCCTGAGCGCACCGCGCCCCGCGGTGGCCGGGATGGTCTTCGACCAGATGCGCGTCATGGGCATCCTCAACGTGACACCGGACAGTTTCTCGGACGGGGGCCAGTTCCAGACCGCCGCCGCTGCGCTGATGCAGGCGCGGGCCATGGTCGCCGCCGGGGCGGACATCCTCGACATCGGCGGCGAAAGCACCCGCCCCGGTGCCGTCACCGTCCCGCCCGAGGCCGAGATCGCCCGCGTCGAGCCGGTGATCCGCGCGATTGCCAGCGACATGCCGGTGCCGATCTCGGTGGACACCCGCAAATCCTCGGTGGCCGAGGCTGCTGTCGATGCGGGCGCACGGCTGGTCAATGACGTGTCGGGCTTTACCTACGATCCCATGCTGGCCGCCTATTGCGCCCGCGTGAACCGTCCCGTCTGCGTCATGCACACGCTGGGCGGCCCCGAAACGATGCAGGACAACATCCATTACGACGATGTGCTGCTGGACGTGTATGACTTCCTGCAACGGCAGATCGAAACGCTGGAGGCCGCGGGCCTCGCGCGCTGCCGTATCGTGGTCGATCCCGGCATCGGCTTTGGCAAGACCATCAACCACAACCTGACCCTGCTGAACGGCATGTCGCTGTTCCACGGCCTCGGCTGTCCGATCCTCGTGGGCGCCTCGCGCAAGGGCTTTGTCGGCCGCATCACCGGTGCCAACCCGGCATCCGAGCGGATGCCCGGCTCGGTGGCCATCGCCCTCGCCATGGCCGCGCAGGGCGTCCAGATCATCCGCGTGCACGACGTCGCCGAAACAGCACAGGCCCTGTCCATGTGGAACGCCATTTCAAACGGAGAATTTTCATCATGACCCGCAAGCTGTTCGGCACCGACGGGGTGCGCGGCACCGCCAACACCTACCCCATGACTGTCGAGATGGCCGTCTCTCTGGGCGCCGCCGTGGGCCGCTATTTCCGCAATGAACACAACGGCGTACACCGCGTGGTGATCGGCAAGGACACGCGCCTGTCGGGCTACATGTTCGAAAACGCGCTGACCGCGGGCCTGACCTCGACGGGCATGAATGTTCTGCTGCTCGGCCCGGTGCCGACGCCCGCCGTTGGCCTGCTGACCCCCTCCATGCGCGCCGATCTGGGCATCATGATCTCGGCCTCGCACAACCCCGCCGCCGACAACGGGATCAAGTTCTTCGGCCCCGATGGCTTCAAGCTGTCGGACACGGTCGAGGCCGAGATCGAGGCGCTGGTCGAAAGCGGCGTCGCCCCCGCCCAGCCGCACAACATTGGCCGCGCCAAGCGCATCGACGACGGCCGCTTCCGCTATCAGGAGCGGGTGAAATCCACCCTGCCGACCGGCCTGCGCCTCGACGGCATCAAGGTGGTGATCGACTGCGCCAATGGCGCGGCCTACCGAACCGCGCCCGAGGTGCTCTGGGAACTGGGCGCCGACGTGGTCGCCATGGGGGACGAACCCAACGGCGTGAACATCAACGCCGACTGCGGCTCGACCAAGCCGCAGAAGGCCGCACAGATGGTCCGCGAGACCGGGGCGGACGTGGGCATCTGCCTCGACGGCGACGCCGACCGGATCATCCTGATCGACGAGACCGGCGCAGTGGTGGACGGCGACCAGATAATGGCGCTGCTCGCCGCGCGCTGGGCCGAAGAAGACCGCCTGAAGGGTGGCGCGCTGGTGGCCACCGTCATGTCCAACCTTGGTCTGGAACGCTTCATGACCTCGAAAGGCCTGCGCCTCGAACGCACCAACGTGGGTGACCGCTACGTGGTCGAGACCATGCGCGCCAAGGGCTACAACCTGGGCGGCGAGCAGTCCGGCCACATCGTCATGACGGACTTCGCCACCACCGGCGACGGCCTCATGGCGGGCCTGCAATTCCTGTCGGAGATGGTCCGCACCGGGCGTCAGGCCTCGGAGCTGACCCGCAGCTTTGCCCCGGTGCCGCAACTGCTGAAGAACGTCCGCTACGGCGCGGGCGTGCTGCCGTTGGAGGACGCCCGCGTGCAGGCGGTGATCCGCGACGCCGAGGAAAAGCTGATCGGCAAGGGCCGCCTGCTGATCCGCAAGTCCGGCACAGAACCGCTGATCCGAGTCATGGCGGAATGCGAGGACGACGTGCTGCTGACCACCGTGGTGGACGGCATCGTGGCCGAAGTCGAAGCGGTCGCCTGACACGTGCCCCGAAGAGCCTTCGAGGAAGGCTCTTCCCGCACCAAAGCTTTTCGACGAAAAGCCTTGGTCCCTAAAGCCGCACGACCACCGTCGCCACGGCGAACGTTTCGCCATCTTCCGTGATGCTGTCCAAACTCTGGCCATCTGGATCAGGCAGCGCGCGCACTTCTTCGCCGCCCCCGGTGTCGTACCGCAGGTCCATGTGCTGCCCCTGCCAGTCCAGCGGCACCGCCTGTGCCGACAGACCTTCAAAGCGCAGCCCGTGTTCCGCAGTCGCCACCGGCGCCAGCGGGAAGGTCATGCCCGTACTTTGGCCCATGCTTTGGCCCGTAACCTGCACCGAGGTCGCAGACTCAGGCAGCCCGTAAACGATGCAGCGCAACCGCGCCGTCACCGCCGGAAACGCCAACTTGACCCGTATGGGCGCTTCACCCTGCGGGTCCAGAGAGACCTCCAACGCCGCCAGAGGCACCTCTCCATGCACCCGCACACCGGTCGAGACATCACGCAGACGCGCGATGACAAGGCCATCGACAACCGATGCCTCCGTCATATCGAAGTTGGCCGTCTCGTCAGGCGCCAGCCCGCCCGTCATCGCGCGGACGAACCCGTCCGATGCCATCAGCAAAAACCGCAACGCACCGTCCTCGGCCTCGCGTCCCAGAACCACGGCCCGCCCGGTGCCGTCGTCGGTGTGGAACGCCATCCCCTTGCGGTGCAGCACCTGCACCGCATCCTCATCGGGCCGGATCGTGATCGGCGCCACGGCATAGGCCCCGTGGGTCACCTCGATCTCCAAAAGCCTTTGCACCTGCCCGCTCATGCCACCGCCCTCCTGCGCCGGAGCGGCGCGCGCACCGTGTGCCACAGGCGCGACAGGAACCAGAACACAGCCGACAGAGCGACCCAACCCGCCACGAAGCCGGTTCCCGCGAAACTCGCCCCTTCAAAGGTCACAGGCACCGCCGGTTTGAACTGTTCGCGCGCCCGCGCCCAAATCTGCGCGTCACCCAGATGCGTCGCGAGTTTTGCCCGCATGAACGGCCCCGCCCCCTGCAAGGCCGCAAGGTCCGCCGCCAGATCGTTGCGCCGCGCCACATCCGCCGCCATGTTCGCCGCCTGCGTCCGCGCCAATGGCCCCTCTGCCGCCAGGGCCGACAGGTACAGCGGCAACGTCATCCCTGCCGCATCCGCATCTGCCTCGTAGCGCACGACCTGCCGCGACAGCTCATCGACCGCGCCGCCCAACCGCTGCATGTATTGCTGCGAGAACTCCGGGAACTGCGACGCGCCCAGCGCGCCCGCCAGTCCCCCTGCCATCGCCAGAACCCGCAGGATCATGCCGTCTCTCCCCACTCTCACCTGTGAAAGACTAGGGCCTCCACCTGTACCGGATCAAGCGAAGCCAATGACTTTGCCCGCTGATTGCCACAGACCCGCGAAGCTCCGCTGCATCTATGCCACTTTGCCCCTTCGAGCGTCACGTCGCCTTCCGGGCAAGTGGTCCCTACCCGTGCACGGGACTGTTCCCCTGCCCCGTCCGCCGTCCGCAACAAGACAGCTCGCCATAGAAAAGGCCGCCGCGTTCTCCGCGACGGCCCCTTCCCGGTTCCAGCCACACCGCTCCACATCAGGACCGGCGCGCTCGCGTATCACTTCGCCTTGCCGTAGATCTGCGCGATCTTCAGCACCGCGGCCTCGGGCGGCATCTCCTCGCTCTCGCCCGTGCGGCGGCAGGTCACTTCGACCACGCCGTTCTTCAGCCCGCGCGGGCCGACCGTGATCCGCCACGGCAGGCCGATCAGGTCCATCGTCGCGAACTTGCCGCCCGCGCGCTCGGTGGTGTCGTCGTACAGCGCCTCCAGCCCCAGCGCGTGGATCGAGGCATAGAGCGCCTCGCAGGCCGCATCCGCCTCGGCATCGCCCTGCTTGAGGTTCACGATCCCGCAATGGAACGGCGTCACGCCCTCCGGCCAGATGATCCCCTTCTCGTCATGCGACGCCTCGATGATCGCGCCCAGCAGGCGCGACACGCCGATCCCGTGCGAGCCCATGTGCACCGGCACCTGCTTGCCATCCGGCCCCTGAACCAGCGCGCCCATCGCCTCGGAATACTTCGTGCCAAAGTAGAAGATCTGCCCCACCTCGATGCCGCGCGCCGTGCGCCGACGCTCCTCGGGGACCTGCGCGAACACAGCCTCGTCATGGGTCTCGTCCGTGCGGGCATAGCGCGAAGTGAACTCTTCCAGCACCGCCTGGCACTGCTCGACCGAGTCATAGTCGATCGCGCGGTCGCCAAAGGTCAGGTCGGTGATCTCGCTGTCATAGAACACCTCCGACTCGCCAGTCTCCGCCAGGACAAGGAACTCGTGGGTATAATCGCCGCCAATCGGCCCGCCATCCGCGCGCATCGGGATCGCCTGAAGGCCCATCCGCTCGTAGGTCCGCAGGTAGCTGACCAGATGCCGGTTATACGCGTGCAGCGCATCTTCCTTCGTCAGGTCAAAGTTGTAGCCGTCCTTCATGTAGAACTCGCGCCCCCGCATCACGCCAAAGCGCGGACGGATCTCGTCGCGGAACTTCCACTGCACGTGGTACAGCGTCAGCGGCAGGTCCTTGTAGGACCGCACGTAAGAGCGGAAGATATCCGTCACCAGCTCCTCGTTCGTGGGCCCGTACAGCATGTCGCGGCCATGCCGGTCGGTGATGCGCAGCATCTCCTCGCCATAGGCCTCGTAGCGCCCCGACTCCCGCCACAGGTCCGCCGACTGCAAGGTCGGCATGAGCAGCGGGATATGCCCCGCGCGCTGCTGTTCCTCGTGGACGATATTCTCGATATTCTTGAGCACCTTGAAGCCCAGCGGCAGCCAGGAATAGATCCCCGCCTGCGCCTGCTTGATCATGCCGGCGCGCAGCATGTAGCGGTGCGAGACGATCTGCGCCTCGGCGGGCGTCTCCTTGAGAACGGGCAGGAAGTAGCGGGACAGGCGCATGACGGACCTCTGATGGATGTTTGACGGGGGTTTTGCGGGATAACGCAGGCCTTGGCAAGCACGGCGCGGGCCTCTCCCATTGACCCGGCGGCACTTTCCGGCATCCTTGCACCCGGAACGTGTGAGGGGTGCCATGTCAAAGAAAGCCAACCTGCGCCATCTGCGCAGCCGCCGCGCCGCCCGCCACCCTGCACCGTCCGGCAATGCAGACACCCTCGCCCGTATCGAAACCCTGACCAAGATGGCCCGCACCAGCTGGTTCGGCCTGCTCTCCTACCTCGCGTTTGTCGGCGTCACGCTGCTGGGCGTCGAGGATGCGGATTTCTTCATCACCGAGCGCGAGACCCAATTGCCGCTGATCGGCGTCTCCATCCCGACGAACCTCTTCTTCTACATCGCCCCCACCCTCGGCGCGATGCTCTACATCCACATGCACCTTTACCTCCTGAAACTCTGGAAGGCGCTGCACGACCTTCCCGAAGGTAACAGCCCGGCGGGCGAAAGCATCGCTCCATGGATCGTCAGCGACATGGCCCTCGCCCGCCGCCCCGGCGCGCATCACCCCTACCCGTTGAAGCGCCTCGCCAATACCGTCGCCTTCGCGTCTATCTTTCTCTTTGCGCCGCTGGTGCTGGCAGGGTTCTGGTGGCGCTCCATGCCGAAACACGATGAACTGCTGACCATGGTCTTTTGCGGCCTGCCCCTGTTTGTCTCTTTGGTCGCCGGGGTGGCCAGCTGGCGGATGCTGCGCGGCACCACCGCCACGCGCCTCTGGACCGCCACCCGCCGCACCGCATGGACGGTCACCTTCCTCGCGCTAACCACCTACGGATTCCTAACTACCGAGGGCACCTTCTCCGAATACGCCAAATGGGATCGGGTCTCCTTTGCCGGAACGGCATACCCAATTTTCTCTTTTTACCAGCGCGAACATCGTGCGCTTGTTACCGATTTGGCAGAACTCACGTTGCCCGAACTAAAGGCTCGCGTAAAGCACATCACTCTTCATCCAGACCCGGACTTCGCCTCCTTCGGAAGCTACCGACCCGAACTGACCTACCTTGCCGACCGCCTTCTGGCCGAGCGCTGGTGGATGCGTACGTGGTACCCCAATCTCTTTAGACCCGCGAAGTTGAGCAACGTTGAATTCGTCGAAACACCACGTGGCTGGCTACCCTACGACGAGGCCCAACAAGTGTTTCGCGCGCAGTGGTGCACAGACCAGGGTATCCCCCATCTCGCCTGTGGTCCCGGCCCACTGGCACGCGATAAGGACGGGGACTCGGTCGACCCCAATCCAATCCTCGCTCGCCACCAGGCGCTGTGGTGCACACAGCTTTTGGGAAAGGATGACACGCCAGAGGACTGCTCGGCTCAAATCGCTCAAGAAGATGAACGCTACGCAGCGTCTTGGGAAAGGCGGCACAAAGACGCTCTCGCCGCCCTTCCGCCCCGCTCGCTGTCTGATCTGGACCTGCGCAGGGCGCATCTGTGGGAGGCGCGGTTGGAGGGGGCGAACCTCCAAGGGGCGCGGTTGGAGGGGGCGATCCTCGGAAGGGCGCGGTTGGAGGGGGCGGACCTCCGATGGGCGCGGTTGGAGAGGGCGAGCCTCGGAGGGGCGCGGTTGGAGGGGGCGAACCTCCAAGGGGCGCGGTTGGAGAGGGCGAACCTCGGAGGGGCGCGGTTGGAGGGGGCGAACCTCCAAGCGGCGCGGTTGGAGGGGGCGGACCTCCGATGGGCGCGGTTGGAGGGGGCGTTCCTCGGAAGGGCGCGGTTGGAGGGGGCGGACCTCGAAGGGGCGCGGTTGGAGGGGGCGCACCTCTCAGAGGTGCGGTTGCAGGGGGCGTTCCTCGGAAGGGCGCGGTTGGAGGGGGCGTTCCTCTCAGAGGCGCGGTTGCAGGGGGCGCACCTCTCAGAGGCGCGGTTGCAGGGGGCGTTCCTCGGAGGGGCGCGGTTGGAGGGGGCGAACCTCCAAGCGGCGCGGTTGGAGGGGGCGTTCCTCGGAGGGGCGCGATTGGAGGGGGCGAACCTCCAAGCGGCGCGGTTGGAGTGGGCGTTCCTCGGAGGGGCGCGGTTGGAGGGGAACAGGTCTCTAAGCGCCGCTGCTCTCCGAGGTGCGGCATTGACAGACCTGTCCATGTCAGATTGGCACATGACACAACAGCAACTCGATGCAACCTTTGGAGATGCCAGCGTGACCGACCTCGACAAGGCCGCCACCGGCCCCCTCACCCAGCCCGACCATTGGCCCAAACACGAACTGGACTTTTTCGAATTCTCAACCGAATGGCGCAAGTGGCAGGCCGATCCCGAGGGCTACACCCCGCCGCCTCCACCCGAAGCCAAGCCCTGATCCGGGGCCCCATCCCCCTGCCTTCCAAACACGCGACCAACCCGGCCCAACCGCGCCGCCGGTTACGGGACAGGCCCTCGCACCCCTTCCAAACCAACCAAAATGCTGCGCATGCGATACACATGGTTTCCGCATGGTTTCTGCATGGATTGTGCATCGCCCGAAACGCCCCTCTTGCATCGAAATGCTGCGCGGGCGAAACAGGGAGAAGACAGGAGCAAAGATCATGGCATTGGCGGTCAGGACACAGCTGAAATACTGGGGGATCGCCTTCGTGATCTTCGCCGTGATCCTCTGGTTCCTCGGCAACGTGCTCTTGCCCTTCGTGCTGGGCGGCGCCATCGCCTATTGCCTCGACCCCGTCGCGGATCGCCTTGAAAAGGCTGGGTTTTCCCGCGGCGCCTCGGTGGGGATCATCACCGTCGTGGCCATCGTGATCTTTGTCATCCTGGCCCTCGCCGTGGTTCCGATGTTCGTGCGTCAGGTCATCCAGCTCTTTGAAATCGCACCACAATTGTTCCGCGACCTGCAGGCCTTCCTGACCGAACGCTTCCCCTCTGTCATGATCGAGGGCAACGTGGTTCAGGAAACCCTCATCTCCATCGGCGAAACCATCAAGTCCAAGGGCGCGGTCGTCGCGGAAACCGCTTTGTCTTCAGTGGGTTCGCTGCTGAACGTCCTGATGCTGTTCCTCATCGTACCGGTCGTGGCCGTCTACATGCTGATCGACTGGGACAACATGATCGCCAAGATCGACGACCTCGTACCGCTCGATCACAAGCAGACCATCCGCCACCTCGCCAGCCAGATCGACGGCGTCCTCGCGGGCTTCATTCGCGGCATGGGCTCGGTCATGCTGATCCTCGGCACCTACTACGCCATCGCCCTCTGGGCCGTCGGCCTGCAATTCGGCCTCGTCGTCGGCGTCGTCGCGGGCCTTCTGACCTTCATCCCCTACGTCGGCGCCATCGTCGGCGGCGGCCTCGCCATCGGCCTCGCCATGTTCCAGTTCTGGGGCGAATGGTGGTGGATCGTGGCGGTCTGGGCGATCTTCCAGTCCGGCCAGTTCATCGAGGGCAACATCGTCACCCCGCGCCTTGTGGGCGACTCCGTCGGCCTGCACCCGGTCTGGCTGCTGCTGGCACTGTCCGTCTTCGGCGCGCTCTTCGGGTTCATCGGCATGCTGGTCGCCGTGCCGCTCGCCGCCGCTCTCGGTGTCATCGTCCGCTTCCTCGCCGACCAGTACAAGAGCTCGCGCCTCTACCTCGGCCTGATCGGCCAGAACGGCAGCGACCCGCGCGCATGACCCAGCCCGAACAGCTTCCCCTGCCCCTGCCCGTCCGCGAGGCACTGGGGCGCGAAGAGTTTTTCGTAAGCTCTGCCAATGCCATGGCGGTAGCACTGGTGGAACGCTGGCGGGACTGGCCCGCGCGCAAGATGGTGCTCTGTGGGCCAAAGGGGTCGGGCAAGACCCACCTCGCGCACGTCTGGGCACGGCTTTCGGATGCCCGCATCGTCACAGCCGTAAGCCTGCCCACTGCCGACATCCCGTCCCTCGCCGACCACCCCGTCTGCGTCGAGGACATCGAGTCCATCGCCGGCAACCGTCCCGCAGAGGAGGCGCTGTTCCACCTGCACAACCTCGCGTTGGCGCAGGGGCAGTCACTGCTGCTGACCTCGGAACGCGAGCCGACGCATTGGCCTTTGACGGTCCCCGACCTGAAAAGCCGCATGATGGGCGCTCAGGCCGCCCGCCTCGGTGCACCGGACGACGCGTTGCTGACGGCCGTTCTGGCGAAGCTCTTCGCCGACCGCCAGATCGCGCCGGTCCCCGAGGTCCTGTCCTATCTCACCCGGCATATGCCGCGCAGCCATGCCGCCGCTCGCGACCTCGTGGCCGCGCTCGACGAAACAAGTCTCGCCACAAAGCGGCCCGTCACCCGCGCACTGGCCTCGGAGGTGCTCGCCCGCCTCCTCGATACGCCGTCCGGATCGGAAAGCGACGACGCCACCCGATAGCGCTGCCCTGCCCCTTCATCTTGACGAAAATACCGCGGGGGCGGCTGCCGACAGGCAGACGGGGGCAGAGCCCCCCCCCAGCCCGGGGCCGCACCCGCACCACCCCGCACCCACCCCCCCCCCGGCGGCCCCCGCGCCCCGCCGGTCGCCGCGCACCAGCGCGGCGAAACACCTCCCCGCCTTGCGAACCGCCCCCAGGCGGCGCAAAGATAGGCGCAAGCGTTCCGATCCGTCATCATTCCGTTGCAATACCAGAGGCATAAGCCCGCAATGACCCAAGCCAATTTTCTCAAGAGCGCCCTGCCCGCGCCCACCGACCTGCCCGACCTCGATCACACCGGTCCCGGGCGCTTCTTCAACCGTGAACTCAGCTGGCTAGGTTTCAACTGGCGCGTGCTCGAAGAGGCCGAGAACCCGCGTGTCCCTCTGCTGGAACGCCTGCGGTTCCTGTCGATCTCGGCGACGAACCTCGACGAATTCTACACGGTGCGCGTCGCCGGTCTGCGCGAACTGGCCCACAACGGCAATACGACGCCCGCCGCCGATGGCCTGACCCCGGCCGAACAACTGGTGCTGATCGACGAGGACGCCCGCCGGCTGATGGCGGAACAGCAGCGCATGCTGGGCGAGCTCAAGGACCTCATGGCCGCCGAAGGCATCCACGTCGTCAGCCGCAACGATCTGAGCGCCGAGGACAAGAAACACCTCAACGAAAGCTACCTCAACCAGGTGTTCCCGGTGCTGTCGCCGTTGGCCATCGACCCGGCGCACCCGTTTCCGTTCATCGCGAACATGGGCTACTGCCTCGCGTTGCAACTGGAACGCATCCGTGACAAGCGGCCCCTTCAGGCGTTGCTGCCGATCCCCGCCCAGATCGACCGCTTCATGCGCTTGCCCGCCGAACCGGGGCAGCACCGTTTCATCTACCTTGAGGACGTCGTCCTGCTGCACATCGACTCGCTCTTCCCCGGATACCGCGAGAAGGACCACTTCGGGTTCCGCGTCTTGCGGGACAGCGATCTCGAGGTCGAGGAGGAAGCCGAGGACCTCGTGCGCGAATTCGAAGTGGCGCTGAAGCGCCGTCGCCGGGGCGAAGTGGTGCGACTGACGATCTCCACCGGCGCGCCCAAGGCGCTGCGCGAGATCGTCATGCGCGAACTGCATGTGTCGCCTGATGAAGTCATCGAACTGGACGGCATGCTGGGCACCGCCGACACCAAGGAACTGGTGCTCGATTCACGTCCCGACCTGCTGTGGCCGACCTTCACCCCGCGCGTGCCCGAGCGGGTGCAGGACCACGACGGCAACATGTTCGATGCCATCAAGCAGAAGGACATGCTGCTGCACCACCCTTACGAGACCTTCGACATGGTGGTGCGCTTCCTCAACCAGGCGGCGCTGGACCCGAACGTGGTGGCGATCAAGCAGACGCTCTACCGCACGTCGAAGAACTCGCCCATTGTCGATGCGCTCTGCGAGGCCGCCGAAGAGGGCAAGTCCGTCACCGCCTTGGTGGAACTGAAAGCCCGCTTTGACGAGGCCGCCAACATTCGCCAGTCGCGGCGGCTGGAACGGTCGGGCACGCATGTGGTCTACGGGTTCCTCGAATGGAAGACCCACGCCAAGATCAGCCAGGTGGTGCGCCGCGAAGGTGACAAGCTGGTTACATACACCCATTGGGGCACCGGCAACTACCACCCCATCACCGCGAAGATCTACACCGACCTCAGCTTCTTTACCTGTGACGCCGCGCTGGGGCGCGATGCGGCCAAGCTGTTCAACTATCTGTCTGGCTACGCCATGCCAGAGGGGCTGGAGAACCTGCTGATCTCGCCGCACACGCTGAAGACCGGCATGATCGAGATGATCGAAAAGGAGATCGCGCACGCGAAGGCCGGTCGCCCCGCGGCGATCTGGCTCAAGATGAACTCGCTAATCGAACCGGACATGATCGACGCGCTGTATCGGGCATCGCAGGGCGGCGTGCAGGTCGACTGCGTCATCCGTGGCATCTGCGGTTTGCGTCCCGGTATCAAGGGCCTGTCCGACAACATCCGCGTGAAATCCATCATCGGGCGGTTTCTCGAACATTCCCGCATCGCCTGTTTCGGCAACGGCCACGGATTGCCGCACGGCAAGGCGCGCGTTTTCATATCCTCCGCCGACTGGATGGGCCGCAACCTGAACCGCCGGATCGAAACCGGGGTCGAGATCATGAACCCGACCGTGAAAGCGCAGATCGTCAGCCAGATCATGGCCGCGAATCTGGCGGACACGGCGCAAAGCTGGGTCATGGACCCGTCGGGCAAATTCACGCGCTATGCCGTGCCAGAGGGGGCCTTTGCCTTCAACTGCCACCGCTTCTTCATGGAAAATCCCTCGTTGTCGGGGCGCGGATCGGCGGGCGCCAAGGACGTACCGCAACTGACCCACACGGAGGATTGAAAACTTACCCTTTCGCGTGCCGCTGCGAGCGTCGGGGGCGGACAACCACAGGTGTCGTGGCATCAACCATCGGCAAGATTTTCAACCATTCCAAGGCGGTGGCCCATCAGGGTTACCGCCATTTTCATGCCTTGGGCACAACCGGGGCAGCCTGCCTTTTTGATGCCGCGAAATGACCCCTTGGGGGCCGCAAATCGTTAAATAGACCTTAAGCGCCAAAGCGCAGATTGCCCCTGCACTCACAAGTGGCGCGGACGTGTCAATGAGGACACGGTCCGTAGCGTCAGAAGGACGGTTCTGAAAGCCGGAGAAGGAAACCGGCAAATCCCGGCGCAAACGCGCCAAGAACCGAAAGGCGACAACCATGTCGAGTATTCTCACCAACAACGGGGCAACCGCTGCTCTGCAGACGTTGAAAAACATCAACAAGCAGATGGGCTCTGTCCAGAACCAGATTTCGACCGGCAAGCGCGTGAACTCCGCCAAGGACAACGCCGCCGTGTGGGCGATCTCCAAGGCCATGGAGTCCGACGTCGCGGGCTTCAAGAAGGTCTCCGAATCCCTCAGCCTCGGTCAGGCCACCATCTCCGTCGCCCGTCAGGGTGCCGAGACCGTGACCGACCTGCTGACCCAGGTGAAGGAAAAGATCGTCGCCTCGCAGGAGGAAAACGTCGATCGCGCCAAGATCCAGACGGACATCGAAGCCCTCCGTGACCAGATCAGCGCCGTCGTCGACGCGTCGCAGTTCAACGGCCAGTACATGCTGAAGAACACCTCGACCGATGCGAACTCCGGCGGCATCAACGTGCTGGCCTCCATCGACCGTTCGTTCGACGGCGTGACCTCGTCCGACATCCGCGTCCGCAAGCAGGACCTGGGCACCGGCGCGGCCTCCGTCTCGGCATCGGGTGGTACGTTCAGCGCATCCGAGGCAACCGCAACGTTGAACGGCACGCAGACCGCGACCGTGGACCTGTCCGGCGTGACCGTCGAAGCAGGCAAGGCATTCTCGGTGCAGATCTTCGGCACCGATGCGGACGACTCGTCGTTCACCCAGGCCGATTACCGCAACTCTGCTGCCGCTGCGATCACGCAGGGTGAAGCCGCTGCAACCGACATCACCTATGTCGCGCGTGATGGTGACACCGCAGCCGACGTGGCCAGCGCACTGGCAAATGCCTACGCGACCTATGCCGCCGACAACGGTCTGGACACCAACGACTTCAACATGACGGCCAGCGGGTCCGGCCTGACGGTGACCTCGGGCGTAACCACCGCGACCGACACCATTGCCGTGGCTGTTGCATCGATCGGTGCCGACGCGGGCAACACCATCGGCGGTCGTCTCGAAGCGCTGTCCAGCATCGACGTCTCGACCCAAGCTGGCGCGGACTCCGCACTGGCGGCCATCGACGGGCTGATCGACACAGCGATCGACTCCGCGGCGGCCTTTGGTTCGGCTGAAATGCGACTGGAAACCCAGTCCGAGTTCGTCTCGGGTCTGACCGACGCACTGAAATCCGGTATCGGCACTCTTGTCGACGCCGACATGGAAGAAACCTCTGCACGACTGCAGGCGCTGCAGGTCCAGCAACAGCTGGGCATTCAGGCGATGAGCATCGCCAACAGCGCACCGCAGTCCCTGCTGGGTCTCTTCCGCTAAGGTAAACGGCCGCCCCCGGGGCATCTGGTCCGCTGACAAAAGGTCGGCAATCAGACGCCGCCCCGGGGTCGCGCCACGGTCTCGCCCGCATCAGCGGGCGGGCCGACCCGAATTCCACCCGATGAGGGGTGGAACCGCAGACCGACAGGTATCTGCACACGTCAGAAGACGCTTTCCCGAAGTGGCCATCGCGGCTGCACAACCGGCGTAAAACACGCCCTGAAAATGAAAGCGAACTAACGAATGTCCAGCATTCTCACAAACACCGGCGCAATGACCGCACTCCAGACCCTGAAAATGGTCAACCGCGACCTGGGTGCGACACAAGGCATGATCTCGACCGGCAAGCGCGTCGCGACCGCCAAGGACAATGCCGCTGTCTGGGCCATCTCAAAGGCCATGGAATCCGACGTCGCAGGTTTCAAGCGCATCTCCGACTCCCTCAGCCTCGGTCAGGCGACCATCGACGTGGCCCGCAATGGCGCCGAGACGGTCACGGACCTGCTGACCCAGATCAAGGGCAAGATCGTCGCCTCTCAGGAAGAGAACGTCGACCGGACCAAGATCCAGGCCGACATCGACGCTCTGCGTGACCAGGTGAGCGCCGTCGTGAACGCATCCCAGTTCAACGGCCAGTACATGTTGCAGAACACCTCGACCGACGCGAATTCGGGCGGCATCAACGTGCTGGCGTCCATCGACCGCGCGTCGGACGGTTCGGTGACCTCCACCGACATCCGCGTGGCAAAGCAGGACCTGGGCACCGGGGCGCAGTCGGTTTCGGCAACCGGCGGTACCTTTACCGCATCCGAGGCAACCGGCACCCTGAACGCCACACAAAGCGTCAACATCGACCTCTCCGGCGTCACTGTCGAAGCGGGCAAGGCCTTCGCGCTGCAGATCTTCGGTACGGACGCCGATGACTCGTCGTTTACCCAGGCAGACTATCGCAACTCTGCTGCGGCGGCGATGACCCAGGCCGAAGCCGCAGGCGCATCCGTCGTCTACGTGGCGCGCGACGGCGAAACCGCCGAGGATGTTGCAGGCAAACTGGCCGAGATGTACGCGACCTATGTCGCAGAACAGGGCCTGGATACCAACGACTTCAATGTCACGGCCAACGGCAGCGGTCTGACCGTCACTTCCGGGGTGACCAACGCGACCGATACCATCGCCGTGACTGTCGCCTCGGTTGGTGCGGATGCAAACAACACCATCGGTGGCCGTCTGCAGGCGCTGGCAGACATCGACGTGACCACCCAGAGCGGTGCGGACTCCGCCCTGGCCTCCATCGACGGCCTGATCGACACGGCCATCGACTCTGCCGCCGCCTTCGGTTCGGCACAGATGCGCATCGAGACCCAGAGCGACTTTGTCACCGGTCTGACCGACGCGCTGAAATCCGGCATCGGTACGCTGGTCGATGCCGACATGGAAGAAACCTCGGCCCGTCTGCAGGCCCTTCAGGTGCAGCAGCAGCTGGCGGTTCAGGCCATGTCCATCGCCAACAACGCGCCGCAGTCGCTGCTGTCGCTCTTCCGCTAACCCGCGACTGACCGACGCCGGCAGGCGTTTCATACAGGCACAGCATGGCCCGCAACTTGTTTGCGGGCCATGTTTTTTTTCCAAACCCCCTACCCTGTGGAAACGAATCTTAGCGCAGCGTTCATGTTTGTCCGCTACGTTTACGGGGCACTTACCCCGTAGTGGCGCGCGCCCGCATGACGCGGACCGCAGGTTCAGAAGGCATTCGCAGGCAAACGGCCTGCGCAGCGGGATCCGAAACACTTAGGTGAGTGCCATGTCCAGCATTCTGACGAACCAAGGCGCCATGACGGCGCTCCAGACCCTGAAGTCCATCAACAAGCGCCTGTCCGACACCCGGGAAATGGTGGCCACCGGCAAGCGCGTTAATTCCGCGCGCGACAACGCCGCGGTCTGGGCGATTTCCAAGACCATGGAATCCGACGTGGCGGGCTTTGCCCGGATCAAGGACAGCCTGAACCTTGGACAGTCCTCCGTCGCCGTCGCCCGCAAGGGGTCCGAAACCGTGGTGGACCTGCTGACCCAGATGAAGGAAAAGATCGTCGCCTCGCAGGAAGAAAACGTCGACCGCGATAAAATTCAGGCGGATATTTCCGCCCTGCGCGACCAGATCGGGGCGGTGGTCGGCGCTGCGCAGTTCAACGGGTTGAACCTTCTGAAGAACACCTCGCAGACCGAAAACAGCGGCGCGATCAACGTGCTTGCGTCGCTCGACCGGGCATCGGACGGCGTGCGTGCCAGCGACATCCGTGTGCGCAAGCAGGATCTGGGCATGGGCCTGTCCAGCATCGGCACAGGCCTCAGCGCCCTGGCCGTCGCCGCCAATGACATCACCGGTTTTGGCGATGCCGCCACAGGCACCCTGACCGGGGCAGCCACAGCCCCCACCGGCGTCACCACCTTCGGCAGCAGCGCCCGACAGGCCGTCACGGCTGGAACCGGCTTCTCGATCACCATTTCCGGCAGTACGGGCGACGCACCGGCCAACACGTCATCGGGCAATGAAATCAACTACGTGGCCCGCGATGGCGACACCATGGCCGACGTCAGCCGCGCCCTTGCTGCCGCCTACAACCGCTATGTCGAGGCCAGCATGGGTGCCACAGCCACCGGTGGCATCACGGCGCAGGCCGACGGCAATACGATCACCTTCACCGGTGCGGGACAGACCGGCGCGGATTTCGCCGTTCAGGTCGATCAATATGCCGCCCATGCCAGCAGCACCATCGGCGGCGGGCTGTCCTCGCTGTCCTACATAGACGTCAGTTCCGAGGCCGGGGCCGACGCGGCCCTCGCCGACATCGACCGCCTGCTGGAGACCGCCATCGACGCCTCGGCCAGCTTCGGCTCCTCGGAAATGCGGCTGGAAACGCAGACCGATTTCATCTCCGGTCTCTCCTCTGCGCTGAAATCGGGAATCGGAACGCTGGTGGATGCCGATATGGAGGAAACCGCTGCCGCCCTGCAGGCCCTTCAGGTGCAACAACAATTGTCCGTCACGTCGCTCTCGATCGCCAATCAGTCGCCCCAATACCTGTTGCAACTGTTCCGGTGAAACTGAACCCCTTGGCACCCATGACGTTTCTTGACCCTCCCCGCCTGTCGACCTAGGACTTCGGGGCAAGCGGGGAGAGCGCGACATGGACAGCCAGGACGACAGCCACGGCCATTGGGATCCCTTCGGTCCCGCCCTCTTCGATGACCCGCAGTCCCGGGCCGTCAGCCGGGTCGGCGTGGTGGACATCGGCTCGAACTCTGTCCGGATGGTCGTCTTTGACGGGGCTGCACGCAGCCCCGCTTATTACTTCAACGAAAAGATCATGTGCGGCCTTGGCGAAGGCATGATGCAGACGGGCCGCCTGAATCCCGAGGGACGCAAACGCGCCCTGGCCGCGATGCGCCGCTTCAGCCTGCTCGCGCGCGGGATGGAACTGTCGGACATGTCCGTCGTCGCCACCGCGGCCATGCGCGATGCCGAGGATGGTCCGGAGTTTCAGGCCGAGATCGAAGCCGAAACAGGCCTGGGCATCCATGTGATCGACGGGGCTGAGGAGGCGCGGTTTTCGGCGCAGGGCGTGCTGCTGGGCTGGCCCGGATCCTACGGGCTGGTCTGCGACATCGGCGGCTCCAGCATGGAACTGGCCGAGATCGGCCAGGGCAAAGTGGGCCGCCGCATGACCTCGGCGCTTGGCCCGTACAAGCTCAAGGACGTCGAAGGCGGCGCCGAGGGGCGCGCCAAACATATCCGCAAGGAACTCAAGGCGCTGGCCGATTACATGGGCACGCAACGCGACCGCTTGTTCCTTGTCGGCGGCAGCTGGCGGGCCATCGCGCGGCTGGACATGCTGCGCCGGGACTATCCGCTGCACGTTCTGCACGAATACCGGATGGACGCGAAATCCGTGCGCGACACCATCGCCTACCTGGAAACCGAAGACCACGAGGTGCTGCGCAAGGCGGCGGGCGTATCCGCGACGCGCATGGCGCTGGTGCCCTTTGCCGCCGAGGTTCTGGCCGGGGTGGTAGAGTGTTTCCAGCCCTCCGATATTGCGATTTCCAGTTACGGCATCCGCGAGGGCCTGCTGTACGAACAGATGCCGCAGGCGTTGCGCGACCGCGATCCGCTGATCGAGGCCTGCCGCTTTGCCGAGGCGAAGGACGCCCGCCTGCCCGGCTTTGGCCGCCAGCTGTACGACTTTGTTCTGCCGCTGTTCCCGGACGCCACGGACGCGCGCAAACGCCTGATCCACGCTGCCTGCCTGCTGCATGACGTCAGCTGGCGCGCGCATCCCGATTACCGGGCCGAGACCTGTTTCGACAATGCCACCCGCGCCAACCTTGGCGGCTTGAAGCACTGGGAACGGGTCTACCTCGGGCTGGCGCTGCTGCACCGCTACAAGAACAAGCGCGAGGGCACGCGGTTCGAGAACATCTATGCGTTGCTGGACGACGTCCACCAGCGCGAGGCGGAAGTGCTGGGCAAGGCCATGCGCTTTGGCGCGATGCTCTGGACACTCGAGGCCTCGGCCGGACATGCGCGCATGAGCTGGGACGGCACGCAGCTGTCGCTGTCGCTGGATTCGGACATGATGGACCTGTTCGGCGAGGTCGCCCGGGCGCGGTACAAGTCGCTGGCGCAATCGCTGGGGGCCGAGGATTTCGGGGTTACCGCGGGCTGAACCTGTAGAGGGGGCGCTGCCCCCGTCTGCCTTACGGCAGACTCCCCCGAGGGTATTTGGAAAACCAAAGAAGCAGGGGCGCGGTGCCCCTGTCAGAGTTCGATTTCGTCGGGAGCGGGCGCAGTCGGGGCGTCCGGGTCCAGCGGGGTCTTGCGGCGGATGACGATGTCGCCGTTGGGCAGGATCACGGGCGGCTCGTATTGGCTCCAATCGTCCACCTCTTCGAGGATGCCGCGCAGGGCCGGGCCCATCTGGGTGGCGAAATCCTCCATCAGCGGCTGCATCTCGCGCAGGGCCTGCTCCATCTCGTCCAGCGCCGGTTCCATCTCGGACATGAGGCCGCGGAAAAAGAGCTTGGCCCCTTCCTCCATGAGGTTGAAACCGTCGTCCTCTTGTGCCGCCACCGGGAGCGGCGCGGCGAGGAGCGTGAGGGACAGAAGGGCTGCTGTGCGTGTCATGCCCTAAATATAGTCGCGTGACGCTTGCGCGCAAAGGGGCGCGTCACAGATCGAGGTCGACGGTCACCGGGAAATGGTCCGAAGCCGTCAGCAGCGCATCGCGCAGTTCCGGGATCTTCCAGCAGCGCGGGTCGTCGAACGGATGCCAGATGCGCCAGAGCGGCGCGTTGTGCACGCGCAGGTCGTCCGAGACCATGATGTAATCCAGCAGCGCCGACAGGTAGCGTTTCTGCTTGTCGATGTAGAAACGCGCGGTCGAGGGCTGGGCACCGATGCGGCGGGCCAGCGCCTCTTCAGCGTGCGGGTCGTACAGATGCGGGCCACCGTCGCCGAGGATGATCTCGACCGAGGAGCGCCCGAACAGATGTTCGAATTCGTCCAGACCGGGGCCGTCGTTCAGATCGCCCAGCAGCATCAGGGACTCGCCTGCCGCCAGATGCGTCTCGATCCGGCGGCGCAGCCAGATGGCCTGCGCCAGTTGCTTGCGCCGGTTGGCGATGGAAAAGCGCATGATCTCGGTGCGCGAGCGCGCGCCGTGGGGGGCCTTGGATTTCAGATGCGCGCCGATCAGGCGCAGGGTCTTTCCGGCGGCGGTGGTGACGGCCAGTTCCAGCGGCGGTTTCGAGAACTGCACCCTGTCCATGGTGGCGTCGATATCGAGGTCGATTTCAAACGCGGCGTCAAAGCGCGGTGCGGCCTCGCTGGATTGCGGATCGTGACGGACGCTCAGCACTGCCGGGTCGTAGAGCAGCGCGATTTCCTGCTGCGTGTCATTGGCGAAGCCGGTGACCACGGCGGTGGTGCGCAGGTCAAAGGCCTCGGCGAAATGGGTCAGCGCCCGCGTGGTAGAGCGGCGCGAAGAGGTGTCGGGCGCCTCGATCACCATGATCGCATCGGCATCCATGGCGGTGAAGACGATCCCCAGCGCCTCGGCCTGCTGGACCCGCGTGATGTCGCGGCGCGAAGACCAACGATCATCCAGCATCAGCCGCCCCTTGTTGTCGAAGAGCGAGTCGAACCATTCGACGTTGTAGGTGGCGATGCGCACGCCCGGCTCAGGCGGTCTCGCGCGCCGAGATTTCTTCCCAGGCGCGGTTGATGTCGGCCATGCGCCGTTCCGCCAGTTTCACCGCTTCCTCCGGCACGCCGCGCGCCATCATCACGTCCGGGTGGCTGTCGCGGACCAGTTGCCGCCAGTGCTTGCGGATGTCCGGCAGGGTCATGTCCGGCGTCACGCCGAGGATCGTGTAGGGGTCGGGCGCGGCATCGGGCACGAAGCGGGCGCGCAGTGCGGTAAACCTGTGTTCCGGCATCCCGAAGAGTTCCGACACCCGTTCGAGAAACGCATCCTCTGCCGGGTGGTAGGTGCCGTCAGCCATGGCGATGTGGAACAGGCCCTCCATCAGGTCGCAAAGGGTGTCGGTGTTCTCGTCGAACATGGCGCGGATGCGGCGGGCGTAGTCTTCGAACCCGGCCACGTCCTGCCGCGCGAGATTGAAGACGCGGGCGGCGTCCTTCTCGTCCTCCGGCGCGATGGCAAAGACCTCGCGGAAGGCCGTCACCTCGTCGCGGGTCACCAGACCGTCAGCCTTGGCCATCTTGGCGGAGAGGGCGATCACGGCGATGGTAAAGGCCACGGAGCGTTCCGGCGGAGTCGCGCGCAGGCGGTCGAAAAGCTGGCTCAGCCCTTCGCCCGAGGTCAGCGCGGCCAGCGCGCTGGTGATGCGTGTCCAGATTGACATAAGGGCATCCTACCGCGTTGCAGCATTCCTGTCAGGACCGGAAATCCCGCAGTGTCAGAGAATTTTCTGCATCAGGATCAAGTCCATCCAGCGCCCGAACTTGAACCCGACCTCTGGCAGGCGGGCGATTTCCGAGAACCCCAGCGCCTGGTGGAACGCGACCCCGCCGGGGTTCTCGCCCGAGACACCGGCCCAGAGGGAATGCACCCCCTCAGTGCGCGCGACATGCTCCAACGCGACCATCAGGGCGCGGCCGACGCCCCTGCCCCGCGCCTCGGGCGCCAGCTGGATCGAATGCTCCATGGTGTGCGCATAGCCGGGACCGCCGCGGAACTGGCTGTAGGTGGCAAGGCCCAGCACACGGTCCCCGTTCATCGCCACCTGAAAGGCGGGGCCGCGGGCGGCCATGTCGGCCACCAGCCCTTCGGGCGTCTTGTGCAGGGTGGTGAAGGTCGCCGCCGAGGTCTCGATGACGTCGTTCCAGATGGCCGCGATCTGCGCCGCGTCGCGCGGCTCCGCCGGGCGGAGGATCATTGCAGGGTCTTTTCCGTGTGGCACTGGTGGATGGTCGCCGTCAGGCCCGGTGCACCCGCCTGAAACCGCACCAGCGGCGCGTCCAGATGCGGTGCCAGCAGCGCCTGCAAAGCGTCCGCCAGCGGGTGCGAGACCACAAGCCCGGTCAGTGTATTGTCGTCCGCCGCCAAGGACTTGCCCGGAGGTACCGGCGTGTGCCACTGGATCAGCGCCGGGAACAGCCCGTCATAGGGCAGCAAGCCATCCTCCGGCACCGCCATGGTCCAGCTGAGCGTGCCGCGCGACAGCTCCACCGGGCGGCCCGCCATGGGCAGCGCCTCCAGCGCGGCGGCCATGTCGTCCACCGCGCAAATCCACTTGTCCAGACGCGGCGGCCCCTGGAACGTATCCAGCCCGAACCAGCGCGCATCAGGCAGGTCGGGGGCCGAGGGGTCTATGGCAATCGCTTCGATATACAGCTCGGGATTCAGCCCGATCAGCTGGTTATGCGTGCCGAACCGGGGATGCACGCCGCCCGGCTCCATCGGCTGGCCAAGCGCCTTTTCCACGTGCCTCACGGCCTCTGCCAAGGTCTCGCCCAGAACGGCGATATGATCGAGGGTCATTTTGAACATGGCAGATTTTCCGTGCAGTCGCAGAACGATAGCCCCGGTTAACCATGCTGCATAGCGGAAAAAGGTGCCTATCGCATTGATACGCGCGACAAAGTGCCTATCTCCGACTGAATGACTAATGAATTTCCATAGGAGGGATATGGATGCTGCTTCGCGCGCTGGACCGCTTCTTCGGCCACGAGGCTTCGGGGGGCATATTATTGATGCTGTCCGCTGTTCTGGCGATGATCGTCGCCAATTCGGGACTGGCCGGAGCCTATGATGGTGTTCTGGGCAGTTATTTCGCCGTCACAATCAACGGCGAAGGGCTGGAAAAGCCCCTGATCCTCTGGATCAACGACGGCCTCATGGCCATCTTCTTCTTTCTGATCGGTCTCGAACTGAAGGCCGAGCTACTCGAAGGCAAGCTGAAGAATCCCTCCGACGTGGTGCTGCCCGGCGTGGCGGCGATCGGCGGCATGGCGTTCCCGGCACTGATCTACCTGGCCTTCAACTGGGGCAACCCGGCGACCGTGGGCGGCTGGGCGATCCCGGCGGCGACCGACATCGCCTTTGCCCTTGGCGTTCTTGCACTGGTGGGGGACCGCGTCCCCTCGTCGCTGAAGGTCTTCCTGTTGACGCTGGCGATCCTCGACGACATGGGGGCCATCGTCATCATCGCGCTGTTCTACACCGCCGAGCTGAAGGTCGATTACCTCTTCCTCTCGCTGATCCCGCTGGCGGGCATGTGGTTCCTGCATCACAAGAAGGTTCACCGCATGGCCCCGATCCTGATGCTGGGCGTGATCCTCTGGGTGCTGGTGCTGAAATCCGGCGTACACGCGACGCTCGCGGGCGTGGTCACGGCCTTCTTCATCCCGCTGAAGGACAAGTACGGGAAATCCCCGCTGCATTCGCTGGAACACGGATTGTCGCCCTACGTCCTCTACGTGATCGTGCCGATCTTTGCCTTTGCCAACGCGGGCGTGGTGCTGAAGGGCATGACTTTCGGCGACCTGATGGCGCCCCTGCCCATGGGCATCGCGCTGGGTCTGATCCTCGGCAAGCAGCTGGGCGTCTTCGGGATCACCTTTGCAATGGTGAAGCTGGGTCTGGCCCGGATGCCCTCGGGGGCGAACTGGGCGCAGATCTACGGCATCGCCTGCCTTGCGGGGATCGGCTTTACCATGTCGCTCTTCATCGGCTCGCTCAGCTTCACAGATCAGGCGTTGATGAACGAGGTACGCCTTGGCGTGCTTTCCGGGTCGATCCTGTCGGGCATCATGGGGTACATCGCGCTGCGCCTGTCCACCCGTGACGCGCCAAAGGCCGAAGCGAAGGCTGAAAACGCCGTCGCCTGACGCCATTCACACACCGAACCAAACCAAGGCCCCGCGCTCGAAAGACGCGGGGCCTTTTGCGTGTGTCACCGCCGCGACAGGCGGACTCTCTTAAAGGTTGACATGTGACGCAAGGGAAGACCCAATAAGGTTGTGTATTCGCGTGCGATTTTCCTGCGGGGGCCCACGTCCCCGCGTTCCACAAGACCCATTTGAGGACGACCCCATGACTTCAATGTTCGACGGCCTGCAACGGTCGCTCAGAGCCGTCACCCCAAAAGCCGTGCTCGCCAGCCTGCCACTCGTCTGCGCAACCCTTTCCGCTGCGCCGGCCATGGCGCAGGACGGCGCCGAGCCCTACATCGGCGAAATCCGCGCGTTTGCGGGCAGCTTCTGCCCACTGGGCTGGTCCGAAGCCAATGGCCAATTGCTGGCCATCGCCAGCAACGACGCGCTGTTTTCGCTTTACACGACGACCTATGGCGGCGACGGGCGCACCACCTTTGCCCTGCCCGACTTGCGCGGCCGCAGCAATATCGAAATGGGTGACGGCCCCGGCCTCCAGCCGGTGAGACTCGGCGAAAAGTCGGGGGCGGAACAGGTTACGCTGACCGTGAACCAAATCCCGTCGCACACCCACACCCTATCGGCCATCAACGACGCCGGGACACAGACCACTCCTGCGGGCAATCTCCTGGCGCAGCCGAATACCAACGGCACCACGGGCAATCTTTATGCCCCGGACACCCCCAGTGTCTCCATGGGTACGGGAACGATCTCTCAGACCGGGCAAAGCCAGCCGCACAACAACATGGCGCCCTACCTCGTCATCAAGTGGTGCGTGGCGATGCAGGGCATCTACCCCTCGCGCAGCTGACCCGGGCCTTCCATTTTCAGGACACATGACATGACACACAAGACATCCTTCGCGCTGGTCGCAGCGGTCGTGGTCGCGGCCCTTGCCGGACCGGCCACCGCACAGAACCAGATCCTGTCGGAAATCAAATCCTTCGGCTTTAACTTCTGCCCTCGGGGCTGGGCGCCCCTCAACGGGCAGATCCTTCCCATCAACCAGAACCAGGCGCTGTACTCGCTGCTTGGCACGACCTATGGCGGTGACGGCCGCACGAGCTTTGCCCTGCCGGACATGCGCGGGCGCGCTTCCGTCAGCCAAGGCACTCTGTCGGGCAGCAACTCGGACTACACTGTCGGCCAGAAGGGCGGCGCAGAGACCGTCACCCTGACCGTGCCGAGCATGCCCGGCCACAATCACAACCTGATGGGCACATCGGCCAACGCCACGGCCGCCACTGCAGGCAACAACCACTTCGCCGCGACGCCGGGTGTCACCACATACGCCCCAAGCGGGACAAACACGACGATGAACCCGAACGTTGTCGGAAACGCCGGCGGGAGCCAGTCGCACGAGAACCGCATGCCCTTCATCGCGACCACATGGTGCATCGCGACACAGGGCATCTTCCCGAGCCGCTCGTGATCCCCATGACCCACGCACACAAAGGACAGACCATCATGCAGTCCGCCCGCACCCGTTTGACCCGCCTCGCCGCCGTGGCCCTGACCACCGTCACGCTGGCGGCGCCCGCCGCTCCGGCCCTCGCGCAGGATGCCTATATTGGACAGCTGAAGGCTTTCCCGATGAACTGGTGTCCGCGCTCCTACGCCAGGGCGGACGGAACGTTGTTGCCGATCGCGCAAAACACCGCGCTTTTCTCGCTGATCGGAACGATCTACGGCGGCAATGGCACGACGACATTCGCCCTGCCGAACCTGAACGGCCGCACGCCGATCCACAACGGTCGCGGACCGGGCCTGTCGATGTATACCCAAGGCCAGGCAAGCGGCACCGAGACGGTCACCCTGAATACCAGCCAGTTGCCTGCACACAGCCACTCGTTGAGGGCGTCTTCGGCGAACGGCACGCTGTCGCATCCCCAAAACGCCTACCCGGCCACGGGCGTCGGGCCGGGCCGTGGATCGGCCTATTACGATCCCACAGCCGCGTCAGACACAATGGCCGCCAATGCCGTGACGATGACGGGCGGCAGCCAGCCGCACGAAAACCGCCCGCCCTTCATCACCCTCAACTGGTGCATCGCGACTCAAGGCCTCTACCCGCCGCGGTCCTGACGACGTGGAGAACGACAGACATGAAAACGGGGCCCGTGTTTCACGGGCCCCGTTGCGTTTCTTCAGGGTCTTCAGGCCGGGGGTTCAGGCCAGAGTTTCAGGCGAGAGTTTCAAGCCCGCGCTTCGCGGATCAGTTTCAGGATGTCCTGCGCCGCCTCGGGGATGTTGGTCCCCGGGCCAAAGATCGCCTTCACCCCGGCGTTGTAGAGGAACTCGTAATCCTGGTGCGGGATGACCCCGCCGCAGATCACGATGATGTCGCCCGCGCCCTGTTCCTTCAGCGCCTGCACCAGCTGCGGGGCAAGCGTCTTGTGACCAGCGGCCTGCGACGAGATCCCTATGACGTGCACGTCGTTGTCGATGGCGTCCTGCGCCGCCTCGTCCGGGGTCTGGAACAGCGGGCCCACGTCCACGTCAAAGCCGATGTCCGCAAAGGCCGTGGCGATGACCTTGGCCCCACGGTCGTGACCGTCCTGCCCCATCTTCACCACCAGCATACGCGGGCGGCGGCCTTCGTCCTCGGCGAACTGTTCGACCGATTTCTGAATGGCGGCAAAGCCTTCGTCGCCCTCGTAGGCCGCACCGTAGACGCCCGCGAGGGTCTTTACCTCAGCGCGGTGACGTCCGAACACCTTTTCCATGGCCATGCTGATTTCTCCAACACTGGCACGCGCGCGCGCCGCTTCGACGGCAGCCTCCAGCAGGTTGCCGCCTTCCTTCGCCCGACGCTCCAGCTCGGACAGGGCCGCCGTGCAGGCCGCCTCGTCGCGTGTGGCGCGGATCTGTTCCAGCCGGGCGACCTGTGCCTCGCGCACCTTCACGTTGTCCACGTCGAGGATGTCGAGTTCATCCTCCTTCTGCAGCTTGTACTTGTTCACGCCGACGATGACGTCGATGCCCCGGTCGATCTCGGCCTGACGGCGGGCGGCGGTTTCCTCGATGCGCAGCTTGGGCATGCCGGATTCCACGGCCTTGGTCATGCCGCCCATCTCGTCCACTTCGTCGATCAGGGCCTGCGCGCGCTGCACCAGCTCGTCCGTCAGGCTTTCGACGTAATACGACCCGGCGAGCGGATCGACGACCTTGGTCACGCCGGTTTCTTCCTGCAGAACCAACTGCGTATTGCGCGCAATCCGGGCCGAGAATTCGGTCGGCAGGGCGATCGCCTCGTCCAGCGCGTTGGTGTGCAGGGACTGCGTGCCGCCCAGAACGGCGGACATGGCTTCGTAGGCCGTGCGGATCACGTTGTTGTAGGGGTCCTGCTCGGCCAGCGACACGCCCGAGGTCTGGCAGTGCGTGCGCAGCATCTTGGACCGGGGGTCCTTGGCGCCGAGGTCCGTCATCACGCGGTGCCACAGCAGGCGCGCGGCGCGCAGTTTCGCGATCTCCATGAAGAAGTTCTTGCCGATGGCGAAGAAGAACGACAGCCGGCCCGCGAACTTGTCGATGTCCATGCCCGCGTCCATCGCCGTCTTCACGTATTCCTTGCCGTCCGCGATGGTGAAGGCGAGCTCCTGCACGAGGTTCGCGCCCGCTTCCTGCATGTGGTAGCCGGAAATGGAAATCGAGTTGAATTTCGGCATGTTGTCGGACGTGTAGGCGATGATGTCCGAGATGATCCGCATCGAGGGCGCGGGCGGGTAGATGTAGGTGTTACGGACCATGAACTCCTTGAGGATGTCGTTCTGGATGGTCCCCGACAGCACGGCCTTGTCATGGCCCTGCTCCTCGCCCGCAACGATGAAGGAGGCCAGCACCGGGATCACCGCGCCGTTCATGGTCATCGACACGGAAATCTTGTCCAGCGGGATACCGTCGAAAAGGATCTTCATGTCCTCGACAGAATCGATCGCCACACCGGCCTTGCCCACATCGCCCACCACGCGCGGGTGGTCGCTGTCATAGCCCCGGTGCGTTGCAAGGTCGAAGGCGACCGAGACGCCCTGCTGACCGGCAGCGAGGTTTTTCCTGTAAAAAGCGTTGGATTCCTCGGCGGTGGAGAAGCCCGCGTACTGCCGGATCGTCCAGGGACGGCCCGCGTACATGGTCGCCTTGACGCCACGGGTAAAGGGCTCCTGCCCGGGCAGCGTGCCCATGTGGGCAAGGCCTTCGGTGTCGGCGGCGGTGTAGAGCGGCTTGACCGGGATACCTTCGAGCGTGTCCCAGGTCAGGCTGTCCACCGGCTTGCCGCGCAGTTCCTTCTCAGCGGTCTTGCGCCAATCGTCGGGCAGGCCTTTTGGCTGGTCGGTCATGTCGTTGTCCTCTCTCTTTCGGACCGATGGCCGGGGAGAAGCCCGGGCGCATGGGGTCCGCATCCTTTGTCAGTGTGGCCAAACCCTCTGCTCCGGCTTCGAGCCAGAACAGGTCGTCGGCATAGGCTTCGCGCAGCGCGGCGCGCTGGCGGTCGTCGAAGGGCATGTAACGCCCCTCTCCCTCCGGGAGGCGGCCGGGGTCTTCGCCCCGATCCGCGATGGTTTCACGCAACTCGTGCAGGGTCAGGCGGCGGTTCCGCCAGAATTCGCCGGGCCGCGCATCGGGCAGATGGCCAAGGCCGGTCATCATGCCCAACAGTCGGTCCGGGTGATCGGCAAAGCGCTCGAACGGGGTCACCACGATCTCGGCCCCCGGGCAGGCGCAGGCGATGTCGGTGATGACATCGCGCCATGTGCGCGTGTTGCTGGCCAGCGCGGCGATCTTCGCTGCCTCGGGCACCGCCTCGCCGCGCGGGATGAGGTAAGAAATCACCGAGGCCCACCACAGGTCCTGCGCGCGGACTTGCAAGGAAATGGTACGCACATGGCCAAAGGCCGTCGCCAGCCGCGCCACCCGTTCGCCCACACCGGGATAGAGCGCCCCAGCCCGCAGGCAGCGGCGGGGCGAGCCCATCATGTTCTCGTCCGACACCACCAGACGCCGCACGCCGTTGCGCTGCGCCCCCTCCAGCGCCAGCTGCAGGCGGCCCGTGGCGCGGCGGGTCTGCGCCTCGCTCTCGGGTCGGTCGGCGATACCGTGCAGCAAGCCGTTCCGCGTGCGCCACGGTCCCCAGAAGCCCAGCCCATGCTCGCCCAGCCCGTCACGGTTGGCGCGCAGGTACGACTGAAAGCTGGTTGAGGCGCTACGATGCGCCCCGAGGTGCAGGATGATTTCCATGGTCGCGCGTGTCCCCGCTGCCCCGGCAGCGCCCCATGCGCGGGCCGGATTGGTCGGGAGGGACGATGCGCAGGTCCGTGTGACCATGCTGTTAAAGATAAAATTTTCGTCGGGCGTCGCAGCCTGCCCCTGTGCAGCCGCCTGCCCCGGGCATATATTCAACGGCATGAAGACAGTCCTGCGCCCCGCCCTGTTGAGCCTCGTCATGGCTCTTGCCGTTGATCCCCTGCCTGTCTTGGCGGCAGACGTGGAGGCGGGCGAAGAGGTCAGCGTCGTGATCGACGCCGCCGAGACATCGTTGGAGGACTGGCTGTGGATCAAGCGGCCCGTCGTGGTTTTTGCAGACAATCCTGCCGATCCGCGTTTCCAGGAACAGATTGCCCTGCTGACCGAGCGGTACGCGGCACTGGACGAACGCGACGTGGTCATCATCGCGGACAGCGACCCGGCGGCGCAGACCTCGGTGCGCAAGGCGCTGCGTCCACGCGGGTTCGCGCTGGTCATCATGGCCAAGGACGGCACGATCGTCACGCGCAAGCCGCGCCCATGGTCGGTGCGGGAAATCTCGCGGTCGATCGACAAGCTGCCTCTGCGACAGGACGAGCTGAAGGGCTTTTGACCCCTTTGCAGCGTTCTCCGAGCCGTTAACCAATTGCCGGATTGCGGCATCAAATTGCCAGCCGCAATTTCCATTTTCCCTTTGTTATCAATGGAAATGGTTAACGTCAGACGTTGCCGCGCATGTAGAACAGTAACTTTTTCGGCCGATGCAACAGCATCATGGCGTTCGACGTGGGATCGTAGATCGCCATGCTGTCCTCGGTCATCAGCGCGTAGTAGACGTCCACCTGAAACTGGTCGTCCATGCATTCCATCGACGGCCCGATAAAGCTGGAGATCAGCCCCATCCCCTCGTACAGATTGATGGACATCATCTGCTCGGACACCATGTTGGGCGTCAGCCCCGGCACGTCGAAGGCGACGATGCGCCCCTGCTTGGCCAGTTCGATCCCCTCCCGCACGTTCGACACGCGCCGCACCGCAGGGGTGCGCACCGCGTCCGAGGCCAGATCGAAGATCGCCGCCGTGCAGGTGCTTTTGGATTCGAAGCGTCGCGTCTGGGCGAGGTAGACGATGCCCCGCAAGCCCGCGCGCAGGTCCTCCTCCTTGTCCAAGGGGAAGCAGGCCGCCAAAAGCAGCAAGACCCCGAAGAGGGACATCATATGTCGCAGCGCACTCCGCATGACCGCGGAGGATACGACAAACAGGTTGAGACTTGGTTGCCCCCACCGCGATATGCGCAATTGCGCTCATGTCGCATCGTCCCGTGCCGATCCGGCGCGTCGCAGCATGATGAGCCCGCCGATGACATAGAGCAGCACGTAGCCCAGAACCGGCCCGCCGCCGAC
This sequence comes from Sagittula sp. S175, assembly GCF_049800975.1. Taxonomy (NCBI): domain Bacteria; kingdom Pseudomonadati; phylum Pseudomonadota; class Alphaproteobacteria; order Rhodobacterales; family Roseobacteraceae; genus Sagittula; species Sagittula sp. S175. The sequence continues at coordinate 112,085 of NZ_JBNAGB010000011.1, read as the reverse complement.
GCTCAGCATGCCCGCATAGACCGTCGTGAACACCAGCCCCATCACGGCCAGAACGATCACCGGGCCCAGCAGATAGTAAGCCCAGCCCAGTTCGACATCCAGAAGCAGGCCGATCAGCGTCAGGTACAGGCCGTACCCGGCACCGACAGCCACGATGGACACCGCAAGCGCCGCACCGGCCACAAGCCAGGCGGCGCCCGTCGTGGGCACGATGGCCCAAAGCCCCACCGCCACGACACCGGACAGCACGAGCCCGGCGACGAACGCCAGGCTGTGCATGATCCAGATCGCGGCGGCGCGGCGAAGCATCATTCGAATTCCATGATGACTTCGTCAACGGCCAGGCTGTCACCGGCGGCCACGTTGATCTTGGACACGATGCCCTTGCGCTCGGCGCGCAGGATGTTTTCCATCTTCATGGCCTCGACGGTGCAGAGCGCCTGACCGTCCTGCACTTCCTGCCCTTCCTCGACGTTGATCTTCACGATCAGGCCGGGCATCGGGCAGAGCAGCAGCTTGGAGGTGTCGGGCGGCAGCTTCTCGGGCATGAGCCTGGCCAGCTCGGCCTGACGCGGGGTGCGCAGGTTGACCTTCAGGTCGGCGCCACGGGTGCGCAGGCGGAAGCCCTGGGTGATCTTGTCCACCTTCAGGACAAGACCCTCGCCGTCCACGGTCATCCGCGCGAGGCTCATGCCGGGCGTCCACTGGCCTTCGACGCGGTGGCTGGTGCCATCCGCAAAGGTCACGGTCGACCCATCATGATCCGCCGCGATGGAGACCGGGAAATCCGCCCCTTGCAGAGTCACCACCCACTCGGTGCCGACGCGGCGCTCGTGGTTGCCCAGAGTGCCGGTGACGCGGGTGCGCCGGATTTCCGCCACGCGGTTCATGGCCGCGGCCGCCGCCGCGACGCGCTTCAGATGCTGCTCATCCAGCGTCACGCCCTCGAAGCCCTCGGGGTATTCCTCGGCGATGAAAGCGGTGGTCATGTCGCCCGAGATGAACTTCGGATGGTCCATCACGGCAGCGACGAAGGGCAGGTTGTGGCCGATGCCCTCGACCTCGAAGCTGTCCAGCGCGTTGCGCATGACCTCGATGGCCTCGAGGCGCGTCGGGGCCCAGGTGCAGAGCTTGGCGATCATCGGGTCGTAGTACATCGAGATCTCGCCGCCCTCGTAGACGCCGGTGTCATTGCGCACGACACCCGCGCCCAGCGGCCCTTCGGCAGGCGGACGGTAGCGGGTCAGGCGACCGATGGAGGGCAGGAAGTTGCGATACGGGTCCTCGGCATAGAGACGGTTCTCGATGGCCCAGCCATTGATCTGCACGTCGTCCTGCGTGATCGCCAGCGGCTCGCCATTGGCGACGCGGATCATCTGTTCCACCAGGTCGACGCCGGTGATGAGTTCGGTCACCGGGTGTTCCACCTGAAGACGGGTGTTCATCTCGAGGAAGTAGAAGTTGCGCTCGCCGTCGACGATGAATTCCACGGTGCCCGCGCTGGTGTAGCCCACGGCCTTTGCCAGCGCCACGGACTGCTCGCCCATCGCCTTGCGGGTTTCGGGGTCGAGAAAGGGCGACGGTGCCTCTTCGACGACCTTCTGGTTGCGGCGCTGGATCGAACATTCACGCTCGTTCAGGTAGATGCCGTTGCCATGCGCATCACAGAGGACCTGGATCTCGATGTGCCGAGGCTGGGTGACGAATTTTTCAATGAAAATTCGGTCGTCCCCGAAGGAGTTGGCGGCCTCGTTCTTGGACGACTGGAAGCCTTCGCGCGCCTCCTCGTCGTTCCACGCGATGCGCATCCCCTTGCCGCCGCCGCCGGCAGAGGCCTTGATCATCACCGGGTAGCCGATCTGGTTGGAGATCTTCACCGCCTCGTCGGCGTCCTCGATCAGCCCCATGTAGCCGGGAACCGTCGACACGCCCGCCTCCTGCGCGATCTTCTTGGAGGTGATCTTGTCGCCCATGGCCTCGATCGCGCCCTTCGGCGGTCCGATGAAGGCGACTTCGGCGCGTTCCAGCGCCTCGGCGAACTTGGCGTTTTCCGACAGGAAGCCATAGCCCGGGTGCACGGCCTGCGCGCCGGATTGCTTGATGGCGTCCATGATCTTGTCGATCACGATGTAGGACTGGTTGGCGGGCGGCGGGCCGATGTGGATCGCCTCGTCGGCCATCTCCACGTGCAGCGCGTTCTTGTCGGCGTCGGAGTATACCGCCACCGTCTTGATGCCCATCTTGCGCGCGGTCTTGATGACCCGGCAGGCGATCTCGCCCCGGTTCGCGATCAGGATCTTGTCAAACATCTGTCGTCCCTTCGGTCTTGCGCGTCGCAAAACGCGCCATTGAACATGCAAACGCCGCCCGGACCTGCACGGTCCGGGCGGCGTTCACGTTTGCGGTGGATGCCGGGCTTACGCCCGCATCGGAATCTGTCTTAGTTGGTGCAGAGCTGCGGGGTGACGTCGTCACAGACCACGCCGGCCGTGCCGCCGATGGCCGCGCCTGCCGCCACGTTGCGACCGGTTGCCGCCGCAGTTGCCGCGCCGATGCCTGCGCCCATGACGCCACGCTCGAGGTCGGTGCCAGAGCACGCCGCAACGCTGAGGGTGGCTGCCATTGCTGCAATAAGGGTGAAAATACGCATGTGTTGTCCTCTCTGTTCCGAGCCGCAGCCCGAGTCCGGATTATGCATCCAAACGCACCGTACGCGACTTGCGTTCCATCAGAAAATGCAAGTTGCGCCGTTTTCAGCGCAGGAAATGCCCTCGCTTGCGCCGAAAGCCGCCGAGAGGCCTGCCCGAGCTCAGCAGCGCGAGGGGTATTGGCGGCAGTACGCGATGTTTGCAGCGGCGCCGATGGCCATGCCGGTGACGGCGTCCCTTTCAAGGACCATGGCTGCGGCGCCACCGGCCGCCATGCCGACGGCCCCCTGTTCGACGAGCGTGTCGCCGCAGGACGCGAGGAACAGCAATGCCAGGATGGCAAAAGGGATGCGTAAGCTACGGATGGACCGGTGCATGGGATTGCCTCAGATTTGTTTTTTTTCTGCTCTGAGGAAGAAAATACGTCAAAGCCGCCATGTTTCCAGCCTTTTCTCCACATGAAGAACACGTGGGCAAGCTGTTGCCGATAAACCATATTCACCGAAGACACGCCCAAGCGGGGCGACCGCTCCGGGGACATGGACGGCCGCCCCTTTGGGGGAAGGGCAAAGGCGGAACGTGTGGCCAGCTGCAGCCATATCCCCTGCCCTGCGCGCAAGGTTGCAGAAGCGCCCGCTCCTGCATAGCGCGAATGGGCGGCCAAAATTGCATCGGCAGCGGGCCGCGCAAATCGGTCAGGGATCGGCAAGGACACGCGCATTACTTTTCCCAGGGCTCCTGCTCGTCGAAGGCCTCGGGGAAGGATGCACGCGCCATGGCCTCGTCGATGACAAGAAGCGCCTCGTAGTCGGTCGGATCGAAATTGTCCGGGTCATAGGGTTTGACTTCGCGGCCAAACATCCACGACAGGCGACCCGCATCCAGGTTGCCACGCTCAAAGGGCTGGTCGCCGAAGTAATGCCACAGGGCGGACATGAAGACCCAGTCGGCCTTCTTGTCGGGATTGCGGCGATCGCGGAAACGGTCGCGGCGGATCAGCGGCGTCGCCCCATCGGGGTTCGCGCGGCGGATCGTGAACTGGTAGTCGGTGCCCGGGAGACGCCCCGGGAAGCCGCGGTGCTTCAGCATACCCGGCCCTTTCTGTTGGGGGCCGTAGCAGCCGTGCTCGATAGGAATGTCGGGACGAAGGCGAACCTCCGCCCCGATAGGTTCTTACTTGTACTTGCCGGTGTAGACGGGCTCCACGGAGATCGGCTCGGGGTCGACCACCACGTATTCCGCCTGTTCTTCCTGCTGTGCGCACGCTGCGAGCGCGCCCACGAAGGACAGCATGGCAAGAAGTTTGATGCTCTTGGACATCTGTTACTCCTGTCAGTTTTTATCGAAACACCAAAGGGTTCGGTGCCTCGGTTCGAGGTCTCGATTGCTTGGGTGCAATCGAGGGACAGGATAACGGTTGCCTTGTGGAAAAGATATGCGTCCGGAGCGAGGTATTTTGCCTGTGACTCGGAAGTCGCACAATGTTGTCCACAGGAGAGTCGCGCCGCAAGATATTGTGGATTCATCAGAAAGCCTCCCAGATGCAGAGGCCGTTCTCGACGGTGTAGCTCTCGAAGAACTGGCGGATTTCGGGGGTCATGACGCCGAATTCGACCGGCTCGGCCATCAGCGTGACGACAACCCGAAACGGTTCGTACCCCTGCTCAGTGAGGCGTGGCAGGGCGTCGGCTTCACACAGTTGCGCCATGTCGTCGGCCATGGCGTCAAAGTCCACGGCATCCCCGGACAGCGCGGGAACGACGTAGCGCATCCGGTAGGTCGGCGCCTCGTCGATTTCGTCATGAAAGGCGAATTCCAGCCCGGACAAAGGCAGGATTTCTGCCCGCAGGGGCAGCGCGCTTATCAGGGTGATCAGGGTGAAATTGAAGCAGCCCCGGCACAGTCGTCCTAAGACGCCCGCTCCTCCCGCCGGGGCAGCTATCGCATCGGGCGCACCCGCTGCGGTATATCTCGATACACGGTTCATACGTCTCTCCGGGCCCAGGATTGCCAGCGCGAACGACGCGCAGGATCATCCAGAACCGCCTGAACAAGAGACTCGATACCGTGGGGTGCGCGCCCCTCGACGCGCCCACCAGCGGTAACAGCCAAACCATGTTTCGTAAAGCGAATTTCCACCACAGGAGAGAATCCACGCAATGATTTCAAGGCCCGCCAGAGGTCCTGACGGACCTGGCGCGCCAGCCGCGCCGCCCGCAGGGGCGGCAGTTCGGTCGAGGCAGAGATGTCGAAACGCGGCGGCCAGTGACGGGCCAGGATATAGCCCTCCTCTGTCCGCTGTTCGATCCAGCCGCCGCGCAGGCGGCGGACCGTCGTATCGACATTCTCCCCCATCGGTCCCGGCCTTAGAGCGGAATGTTGTCGTGCTTCTTCCAGGGCATGCTTTGCTGCTTGTTGCGCAGCATCGCAAAGGCGCGCGCCACCCGTCGACGGGTCGAGCGCGGCTGGATCACCTCGTCGATGAAGCCACGCTCTGCCGCCACGAAGGGGTTGGCAAAGCGGTCTTCGTACTCGTCCGCATGGGCCTTGATCTTGTCGGGGTCGCCGAGGTCGGCGCGGTGGATGATCTCGGCCGCGCCCTTGGCGCCCATCACGGCGATCTGCGCGGTGGGCCATGCGTAGTTCACGTCGGCCTTCATGTGCTTGGACGCCATCACGTCATAGGCACCCCCATAGGCCTTGCGGGTGATGACGGTGACCATTGGCACGGTCGCCTCGCCATAGGCGAAGAGCAGTTTCGCGCCGTGCTTGATGACGCCGTTGTATTCCTGCGCCGTGCCCGGCAGGAAGCCCGGCACGTCCACCAGTGTCAGGATCGGGATTTCGAAGCAGTCGCAGAAACGCACGAAACGCGCGGCCTTGCGGCTGGAGTCGATGTCCAGAACGCCCGCCAGCACCATCGGCTGGTTGGCGACGACGCCCACGGTCTGACCTTCGAGGCGCATGAAGCCGGTGATGATGTTGCCCGCGAAATCCTGCTGGATCTCGTAGAAGTCGCCTTCGTCCGCAACCTTGGTGATCAGCTCCTTCATGTCGTAGGGCATGTTGGGGTTGTCGGGGATCAGCGTGTCCAGCGAAGCCTCGACGCGGTCCACCTCGTCAAAGAACGGGCGGACGGGCGGCTTTTCGCGGTTGTTGAGCGGCAGGAAGTCGACAAGGCGGCGGACCTCTGCCAGCGCCTCGACGTCATTCTCGAACGCACCATCGGCGACCGAGGATTTCTTGGTGTGAGTCGTGGCGCCGCCCAGCTCCTCGGCGGTGACGACCTCGTTGGTCACGGTCTTCACCACGTCGGGACCGGTGACGAACATGTAAGAGGTGTCCTTCACCATGAAGATGAAGTCGGTCATGGCGGGCGAATACACCGCCCCGCCGGCGCACGGACCCATGATGACGGAGATCTGCGGGATCACGCCCGAGGCCTCGATGTTCTTCTGAAAGATGTCGGCGTAGCCTGCGAGCGCGTCCACGCCCTCCTGGATGCGGGCGCCGCCGGAGTCGTTCAGACCGATCACGGGCGCGCCGTTCTGCATCGCCATATCCATGATCTTGCAGATCTTCTGCGCGTGGGTCGCGGAGACCGAGCCGCCAAGAACGGTGAAGTCCTGCGAGAAGACATAGACCATGCGGCCGTTGATGGTGCCCCAGCCGGTCACGACGCCGTCGCCGTAGGGGCGGTTCGCCATCATGCCGAAGTCGGTGCAGCGGTGGGCGACGAAGGTGTCGTATTCCTCGAAGGACCCCTCGTCGAGCAGCAGCTCGATGCGCTCGCGCGCGGTGAGCTTGCCCTTGGCGTGCTGTGCGTCGATGCGCTTTTGTCCACCGCCCAGACGGGCGTTTTCGCGGCGATCGTGCAGTTCCTGAATGATGTCTTTCATCGGAAGGCCCCTTCTCGTTTGCGCGGAACATACAGCGGGTTTACGCTGCCTCAAGCATTTCCTTGCAACTTTGCAAATTATGGAAACATGCAGATTTGCAAATTGCATAATTGCAAAACCGGAAATCTTGGCCGATAGCGCGATCATTTCCGGCCCACCCGCCATGTCAGGCGCAAACATGCCCCCTTAATCCATGCAAAGAGAAACTGCATGTTCAGGGCATGTAACGGATGGACAAATCTGTCGCACCCGCCTACCGCTAAACCCATGAGTTCAGCACCGACGCCGCGGTTCCTCGACCGCTCTGCCCCGCCGCATATCATGACGCTTGTCGCCCTCTCGGGGATGAGCGCGCTTGTCATGAACATCTTCGTGCCCGGCCTGCAACTGATGGCCGACCACTACGGCACGGATTACGCCACGATGCAGCTGGCGGTATCGCTGTACCTTGCAGTGAATGCCGTGCTGCAACTCTTTGTCGGCACGTTGTCGGACAAGGTCGGGCGGCGGCCCGTGATCCTGTGGGGCATGGCGATTTTCCTCGTTGCGACCGTAGGGACGATCTTTGCCCCGACGGCCTTCAGCTTTCTCGCTTTCCGCATGGCACAGGCCAGCGTCGTGGTCGCCATGGTGCTCAGCCGGGCCGTGGTGCGCGATCTGTATCCGCCGGATCAGGCCGCCTCGATGATCGGCTATGTCACCATGGGCATGTCTCTGGTGCCGATGGTCGCGCCGATTCTCGGCGGCTTTCTCGCAGAACATTACGGCTGGCAGTCCAACTTCGTCGTGATGCTGATCCTTGGCGCCGGGATGCTCTGGCTGTGCTGGCAGGACCTTGGCGAGACGGCGCAGCGCAGCGGCCTGAGTTTTGCGCAACAGTTCGGCCAATACCCCGAACTGCTGACGTCGCCGCGTTTCTGGGGCTACGCCGGGGCCTGCGCACTGTCGTCGGGCGCGTTCTTTTCCTACGTCGGCGGCGCGTCCTTTGTCGGGATGCAGGTCTTTGGCCTGTCGGCCAGCGTGCTGGGCATGCTGTTTGGCGCGCCCGCCGTGGGCTACGCCGCGGGGAACTTCATCTCGGGGCGCTTCTCGGCGCGGTTCGGGATCAACCGGATGGTGCTGTGGGGTGGCATGATCGTGACTGGAGGCATGTTGGCCTCACTGGTGTTCTTTGCCGTGGGGCTGGGCACCGCCTTCACCTTCTTTGGCTTCATGACCCTTGTTGGCCTTGGCAACGGGCTGACCATTCCCAATGCAACCGCCGGCGCGCTGTCGGTGCGGCCTCACCTGGCCGGCACAGCCTCTGGCCTCGCGGGTGCGATCATGCTGGGCGGCGGCGCGGTGCTGAGCCAGGCGGCCGGGACCATGTTGACGCCAGAGACCGGCGCATGGCCGCTGTTGTGGATGATGTTCGGCTCGGGAGCCGGATCAATTGTCGCTATCCTTCTGGTTATACGGCGGGAACGTCAGCTTGGAGGGCTGGACCTCGCCTGAGCAAAGTTGCAAAACACCACACTAGCTGGTGGCAAAGGTGCAAAAGATGGCGACGCAGAAACTCTATGCAGGGGCAAAGCTGCGGGACATTCGCGGACGCCTTGGCCTGACGCAGAAGGATTTCGCCGCCAAGCTGGGCATTTCCCTGCCCTACCTGAACCAGATGGAGAACAACAACCGGCCCGTGTCGACGACGGTTGTGTTGGCGCTGGCGCAGGAATTCGGCTTCGACGTCACTGAACTGGGACAGGGCGATGCGGAACGGCTTGTCACCGACATGCGCGAGGCGCTGGCCGACCCGGTGTTCGGCGAGGCCGCGCCACAACTGGCCGACCTGCGGCTGACCGCCTCCAACGCGCCGGTGCTGGCGCGCGCCTTCCTTGCGCTGCACCGCGCCTATCGCCAGACCCACGAACGGCTTGCCTCGCTGGACGAAGCTTTGGGCCGCGAGGGATCGCAATTGCAGCCCTCGCCATGGGAAGAGGTGCGCGACTTCTTTCACTACTGCGACAACTACATCGACGCCGTGGACCGCGCCGCCGAGCGCTTTGCCACGCAACTGGCCACCGAGGGCGACCTGCGCTCCGCCGCTGCCGCGCGGCTGGAGCAGACGGGGATTTCCGTGCGTTTCACGCAGGATGCGCCGATGCGCACCTATGATCCCGCGCGCAAGGAGATGGTGCTGTCGTCCTTGCTCCCGGTCGAGACGCAGGCCTTTCAGATGATGGTGCAGATCGCCCTGTTGCGGCAGAACCAGCTGCTTGATGCGACGCTGGACCTCGCCCGGTTCCAGTCCGACGAGGCACGCGCCATCGCCAAGCTGGGTCTGGCCAACTACTTTGCCGGGGCGGCGATGATGCCCTACAAGGCCTTCCTGTCCGCCGCGCAGGAGACGCGGCACGATCTGGAATTGCTGGCGGCGCGGTTCGGTGCTTCGATCGAGCAGGTGGCGCATCGCCTGTCCACCCTGCAACGGCCCGGTGCCAAGGGCGTGCCCTTCTTCTTTGTCCGCGTCGATCAGGCGGGAACGATCACGAAACGCCACTCTGCCACGCGGCTGCAATTCGCGCGGTTTGGCGGGGCCTGCCCGCTGTGGAACGTGCACCGCGCGTTCGAGACACCCGGTCGGTTCCTGCGCCAGCTGGCTGAAACGCCGGACGGCGTACGTTATATCAGCCTCGCCCATGACGTGTCGAAATCCGGCGGCCATTTCGGCGCGCCCGTGCGGCGTTATGCGATTTCGCTGGGTTGCGAGGTGCGCCATGCCTCGGCGCTGGTCTATGCGGACGATCTGGACGTGACGCGCGCCTCGGCCTTTGAACCCATCGGGATCTCCTGCCGGATCTGCGAGCGGACCAACTGTCACCAGCGCTCGGTTCCGCCGCTGGAAAAGAAGCTGTCCACCACGCCGAACCACCGCGACGTGTTGCCCTACAAGCTGGACTGAACCGGGTAGCGCCGCGCCAGATCGTGCATCAGGCGCCGGTCTTCGTCGTCCAAAGGCCCACCGGCCCAGGGGCGAAAGCGCAGGCGGAAGGCGGTCAGAACGTCCTGTTCGCTGGCGGTTTCGCAATCATACCCGAAACGCCGCGCATCCAGCAGGAAATCCCCCGCCTCGCCATGCTGCGGCCAGACCGCCAGCCCCTGCCGCGCCAGTCTGTGCCAGTCAAAGCGCCCGCCCGGGTCGATCTTGCGCCCGATGGCCGTGTCGGAATGCGCCACGACACGCTCCGGCGGGATGCCCCATCGGTCCATGATGCCGCGCAGGAGATCCTCCAGTGCGCGCATCTGCGGCTCCGGGAAGGGGTGCGTTGCGGCATTGGCCAATTCGATCCCGATGGAACGCGAATTGACGTCGACACAGTCGCCCCAACGCCCTGCCCCGGCATGCCAGGCGCGGTCTTCCTCGCGCACCATCTGCCACAGTCGCCCGTCCTCGGCGATCAGGTAATGCGCCGAGACTTCGAACTGCGGGTCACACAGGCGGTCCAGCGCGGCCTCGGCGCTGGTCATGGCGGTGTAGTGGAGCAGAATCAGATCAGGCGCGGAACACCCGCGCCTGTCTGTGAAATTCGGAGAGGGGTGCCAGTGCGGCATCAGCCCTTGGCGGCGCGGAACGGAGCCGGGTTCCAGCCACAGGCGTAGCCGTCCCCATCCGGGTCCATCCCCTTCTTGTCACGCTCAGGCCCGCCCAGCGCGAGGAATTCCTCCTGCGCCAGATCCGCCGAGGGGAAGGAGCCGCAGGCCTGCGCGTACTTGGTCTCGGCCCGGAAGGACGAGCGCTTGTACAGCGAAGTGCCCACCGGGTTCGTCGTGCGCAGCGCGTATTCCACGATGTTCGGGCGGTTCGAGCCCGGACGGGTCGGCAGGTCGGTCGGCTGGATGACCTGGTACTGCGCACGGTTCTGCGCGATCAGCGCCGCATCCGCCGCGATGTCCCGCTGTGCGGAAACGGCGTTGAAGTCGTTCTCGCCCGAGATGCCGTTCGACGCTTCGACCACTGCAGGTGCCGGGTTCGAGGGCGAGGCATCGACCGGCGCCTGCCCAGAGTTCAACGCAGCCGCCGCCTGACGCGCGATCGCGTCGGTGTTGTCGGTCGTACCGCCGGTCAACTGCGCCTCGCGCGCGGTGCGGTACTGGTCATAGTCGCCGAAACCGACGCCCTGCCCCGTGTCCACCACGCCAGCCGCGCTGTCCGGAATCGACGTCGTGCAGGCCGTCAGCGCAAGTGCAGCCACACCACCAAGTATCAAGCGTATCAAGGGCCTTGCCTCTCGTCCCACGTCGGAATTACCCGAACCAATCGCCGCCGCTTACCACCATTTGGCGGGTTTGGAAACAAACCCCGCCGCCTGTTCCAGCGCATAGGCGGTATTCAGCAGATCGCCTTCTTCCCACGGGCGACCGATCAGTTGCAGCCCCAGCGGCAGCCCCTGCTTGTCCAGCCCCGTCGGCACCGCGATGCCCGGCAGACCCGCCAGGTTCACCGTCACGGTAAAGACGTCGTTGAGGTACATCTTGACCGGATCGGCGTCCTGCATCTCGCCCAGACCAAAGGCCGCAGAGGGCGTCGCGGGCGTCAGGATCGCGTCGATCCCGGCGGCAAAGGCGTCCTCGAAGTCCTTCTTGATGAGGGTCCGGACCTTGCGCGCCTTGTTGTAATAGGCGTCGTAGAAGCCCGCCGACAGCACGTAGGTGCCGATCATGATGCGGCGCTTGACCTCTTCGCCGAACCCTTCGGCGCGGGTCTTCTCGTACATCTCGGTGATGCCGTCGCCATGCGCCAGCTTTGCCCTGTGGCCATAGCGCACACCGTCATAACGTGCGAGGTTCGAAGAGGCCTCGGCGGGGGCGATGACGTAATAGGTCGGCAGCGCGTATTTCGTATGCGGCAGCGAGATGTCGTGGATCTCGGCACCCGCGTCCTGCAGCATCTTGCGGCCTTCGGCCCAAAGCGCGTCGATCTCGGCGGGCATGCCATCCATATGGTATTCCTTGGGAATACCGATCTTCTTGCCACGAATGTCGCCGGTCAGCATCGCTTCGAAATCCGGGACCGCGAGGTCGGCGGAGGTCGAATCCTTCGGGTCGTGACCGCACATCGCCTGCAGCATGATCGCCGCGTCGCGCACGTCCTTGGTCATCGGTCCGGCCTGATCCAACGAGGACGCAAAGGCCACGATGCCCCAGCGCGAGCAGCGCCCGTAGGTCGGCTTGATCCCCGTGATGCCGGTGAAGGCGGCGGGCTGGCGAATGGAGCCGCCGGTGTCGGTGCCCGTCGCGCCAAGGCAGAGGTCCGCCGCAACCGCTGCGGACGAGCCGCCCGAGGACCCGCCCGGGGTCAGCGCGGTGTCGTCATTGCCACGGCGCCACGGGTTGACCGCGTTGCCATAGGCCGAGGTCTCGTTCGACGAGCCCATGGCGAATTCGTCCATGTTGAGCTTGCCCAGCATGACCGCGCCCGCGTCGAACAGCTGGCTCGAAACGGTGGATTCGTATTCCGGCTTGAAGCCTCCGAGGATGTTTGAAGCCGCCTGCGAGGGCACGCCCTTGGTGCAGAACAGATCCTTGATCCCCAGCGGGATGCCGCAGAGCGACGGCGCATCGCCCGCCTTGATCCGCTGGTCCGCCGCCGCTGCTTGGGCGCGCGCAATTTCGGGCGTATGATGCACGAAAGCGTTCAGAGCCCCGGCACCGTCGATGGCGCTCAGGCAGGCTTCGGTCAGCTCAACCGCGGTCACGTCGCCCTTGCGCAGCGCGTCACGGGCCTCGGAAATCTTCAGTTTCGTCAGTTCGCTCATCACTCGACCACCTTCGGCACGGCAAAGAAGCCTTCGCGCGCATCGGGCGCATTGGACAGGATCTTGTCCTGCATGTCGCCATCCGTCACGCCGTCCTTGCGGCGTTTCAGGCGCATGGGCGTGACCGACACCATCGGTTCCACGCCGTCGACATCGACTTCATTGAGTTGTTCGATAAAGCCCAGGATGTCGTTGAAAGCATGTGCCAGGGCGGGCAAATCGTCCTGTTCCACCTTGATCCGCGCGAGTTTCGCGACGCGGGCGGCGGTCTCGATGTCGATCGACATGGGGGCCTCATTCGCTGAATATCAGCGCCGCTTTACCGCCCCACCGCCCTGCCCGCAAGCATGTGCCGTCCCGGATCGCGCTGCGAAGACGCTGAATCATGTGGATTGCCGGCCGGGCAGCCCGACCGGATGGGCAATCCCGCCAGAAAACCGGGCAGGACACCAACCGCCAAGCGAGTCAGTTCTTGCCCATGGACGAAATGTCGTTGCGGGCCGTAGCAGACAGGGTCTGAAGCTCTTCGGCGAGGGATTTGAATTCGGCCGCGATGAAGGCGATGCCGCGCCCGTCATCGCCCAGCTTGTTGGCCTCGATCGCGGCGTTGATTGCGACGAGGCGGACATGCGTGGCGATTTGCTCCATCCGTTGCAGCGCCTTGCGGGTGGTGGCAACGGCCCCTTCGGCCTGGCCGCGCTCCTTCACCCTTTGGTTGTCGATATGCGCCCAGATGCGATTGCACAGCCGCGTGATGGCCGGCATGAACACGCCGCGCCGCGCCTCGTCATGGGCGCGCAGGGCAACCCCGAGCTGGCCGTTGCGCGTCTCTGCCGCCTGACCGACAGCGCGCGAGACGTCGACCATGTTGCCCAAGGCTTCGATGGCTTCCGGCTCTGCCCTGGCGAATTGCTTCAACCAGACGACATATTCCGTGGGATATTCTTCCCAAGGGTCCTCGAACGTGGTCAGCAAGCCATGCGCCCGCTCGAGCCAGCGGATGGTATCCAGCAGAACTTTCAGGCTGTTGGCACGCTCGGCCTCGGTTTCGCGGCCTTCGGGGTCCGGGCGATGCAGCATCTCGCCGAACAGCGCGATGCGCACCGCGCGCGAGCGGGATTCCGCGACGAGGTCGATCATGGCCCGGCGGACTTCGTCCTGGGGCTTGTCGGCGACGGTGACCGGTTTGTTCATGTGTGCCCCTGGGCCAGTGATTGGAACGTGATGCCTTTCAATATCGGTCATCCCGTTAGCAAACCTTGAAGTTCGGGAATTAAAATCGCGCCGAGGAGGCCCGGCTCTGGCCACGGCGCGCCGGGCTGCTAGGCTCCGGGCAAGGAGTCCAGCAATCAGGGAGACAAGTATGAAGATCATCTGGATGGGCCACGGCAGTTTTCGTATCGAAACCGGCGGCGAAGTGCTGCTGATCGACCCGTGGATCAACGGCAACCCGATGATGGAGGGCCGCGACGCAGAGGCCGCCATCGGGGGCGCAACGCAGATTCTCATCAGCCATGGGCATTTCGATCATACCTCGGACATCGTCGAGGTCTCGCAGCGCACCGGCGCGCCGGTGTCGGGAATGTACGAACTGGCGCAGGCGCTGTTTGCCGCCGGGGCGAAAGAGGGCCATGCCTTCAACAAGGGCGGCACGGTGGCCTTTGGCGATGTGACCGTTTCGCTTGTGCCCGCGTCGCATTCGTCGTCCATGACCGTGGACGGCAAGGCAAGCTACATGGGGATGGAGACGGGGTTCATCCTCAAGAGCGGCGGCAAGGTGCTGTATTACTCGGGCGACACCTGCCCGATGGCGGACATGGGCTGGATCGCCGAGTACTACAAGCCCGAGATCGGCATCCTGTCAGCGGGCGGCTATTACACGATGGACATGGAACTGGCAGCGTTTGCCGCAAGGAAATACTTTGATTTCAAGACCGTGATCCCCTGCCACTACCGCACCTTCCCGGCTTTGGAGCAATCCGCCGAGAAGCTGGCCGCGGGCCTGCCCGGCGTGTCGGTGATCGAGCCGCAGGTGCTGGAAGCGATCGAGGTCTGAGGCCCACAGGTCGGGGATCCTCCCCGACCCACCCTCGGTTCAGGGGATCAAGACTCCGAGCCGGTTGAAGCTGGCCTTCTCCGTGGTCAGATCGTCGTAGATCACTTCGACGGTCACGGTCTCGACCGATTTCAGCGGATAGGACAGGTAGGGCAAGCCGTCCTCTGACAGGACTGCGTTGGGTTGCGCGGTCTCGTCATGGCAGGCGGGCAGAGGCCAATCCTCCAACGCGCCACCGTTCACCGCCCCCCGGATTGCCACCAGCCCGCAGCGCCACGACCAAAGATGGGTGACGTAGACGAGATCCTTGCCGTCCCATTCGCGCACGGCGACCCAATTGGCGCGCGTGGCACCGAGGATCGGCTTGACCTCCAGCGCGGTCAGGAAGCGCCCGGTCTGCACCTGCGGTTCGGCCGTGTACTGCGACAGGTTCGGGCCGCCGTCGCTGCTGGCCTCGTAGTCGGGCGGCGCTTCGCCGCTGTCCTGCGCCACGGCCATGCTGGCGGCGATCATCGCGGCCAGTATCGCTAAAACACCCGTTTTCATCCTGATAATCCCCTTGATGGCTCAATCAATTGGCCGCCGGGTGAGATCGGCGCTTTCGACCCGGCCCCGGCTTGCGTATACTGCCTGAAAAACACGGCACGAGCAGTACCATGGCACGCAAGGCGCCCTCATCGCAAACGTCTCGGTCGCAGAAGGCCGAACCGCAGACGGTCAACATCCTGATTGTCGGCCAGAACGGACGGCTGGCCTACGAGGCGCTGTTGTTCGCCGCGTCGAAACAGGCGCGTTCCCAGAAGGACGGGTTCCGGCTGTTCGTGGCGGAACCGCAGCCGGGAGCGCTCTGGCCCAATGATCCGGGCATCAAGGATGGCGACATCCGCGCCGCTCTGATCGAGATGGGCGCGACCTTCCTGCCCTTCGAGAGCCGCCATTTCGGCCACGCCTACCCTTATGGCAACAAGATCGAGGCGCTGTTCGCCCTACCCGCAGGCGAGCCCTTCGTGTTCTTCGACACGGATACGCTGGTGCTGGATGACCTTGGCTCGGTGCCCTTCGATTTCGAGCGCCCCACGGCGTCGTTGCGGCGCGAGGGGACATGGCCGCAGCTGGAGCTGTACGGGCCGGGGTATGCGCAAATCTGGAAGTCGCTTTATGACCGGTTCGGGCTGGATTTCGAGTCGACATTGGACCTGTCGCATCCGGACGAGTATTGGCAGCGCTACCTGTATTTCAACGCCGGGTTCTTCTTCTACAAGTGTCCTAAGCTGTTCGGGCAGCGGTTCCTGGATTACGCTTTGGAAATCCGTGACGACGCGCCGAAAGAACTGGTGTGCCAGTCACTGGACCCCTGGCTGGACCAGGTCGCGCTGCCGCTCGTGATCCATTCCTTCGGCGGCGGGCGCGACACCCTGCCCGCCGGTTTGCTGGATGGCGAGGTGACCTGTCATTACCGCACGCTGCCCCTGCTCTACGCGCGCGAAAGCGACAAGGCGATCGAGGTGCTGGAGGAGATCTGCGCGCCGAACGCGGTCAAGAAGCTGCTGAAGCAGTACGATCCGTTCAAGCGGATGATCTACCAGAAGCGTGGCCAGAAGGTCCGCGCGCTGTTCGACCGCGAGGACCTGCCCCGGCGGGAGCAGGCGATCCGCAACACGATCAAGCGCGAAGGGTTCTGGATGCGCTGAGGGGTTCGGTTCGCCTGAGCGAACCGACCGGCGCGCCGCTGACGCGGCGCGCAAGAGTTCCGAAAAGTGGGGGCTCTGCCCCCGTCTCCCTGACGGGAGACTCCCCCGAGGGTATTTGGAAAACCAAAGAAGCAGCGGGCGGCGTTCCTACGGCTGCGGCGGATTTAAGTGGATATCAACTCTTTTTGCGCGACGGGCGGAGCGACTCGTGTTAGCGTCGAGGAACGCGACGGGAGATTTATCATGGCGGGTTCGATTTTGGTGCTGGTCGGCACCACCAAGGGATTGTTCATACTCCGCAAGACTGGGGGCGTCTGGCAGCAGACCGGGCCGCATTGTCATGGCTGGCCGATCAACCATGCGCTCGCAGTGGGGGACACGCTGCTGGCCTGTGGTGGCAATGAGTGGTTCGGTGCCGGGATCTGGCGGTCGACCGATGGTGGCGAGAGCTGGGAGGTCGTGAAGCTGGCCGACGGGCAGATGGACGAATGGGTGCGCAACGATCCCGAGACGGCGGCCATGCTGGGGGTGAAACCCTGCGCCGAGGTGGCGCCCTTCTCGGGCCGGGTGCAGGCGATGTGGTCGCTGGGGCGTGCGGGCGATACGCTCTATGCCGGGGCGAAGCCTGCGACGCTGTTTTCCTCGGGTGACGACGGGGTCAGTTGGCAGGCGGTGGAGAGCCTGACGGACCATCCCTCGGCGGACAGTTGGCAGCCGGGGGCCGTGGGGCTGACGCTGCACACCATCGTGGCGGCACCAGGCGATCCGTCGAAGCTGTGGCTCGGAATTTCCGCCGCCGGGGTCTTTGCCACCGAAGATGGCGGGGCAAGCTGGGAGCGGCGCAACCGGCTGTCCAATGCTGAAGCCTGCCAACATCACCACCCGGCGGGGCCGCGCGACGGGGATACCGGGCATTGCTTGCACAACATGGTGCGCGCGCCGGGGTCAGAGGATGTGCTCTACCAGCAGAACCATTGCGGAGTCTTCCGGTCGCGTGATGGCGGGCGGTCGTGGGATGACATCACGGCGGGGCTTCCCTCGACCTTCGGCTTTCCCGTCGCGGTGCACCCGACGAAGCCCGACACGCTCTGGACCCTGCCGCTGAATGGCGACACGCAGGGGCGGTATCCGCCCGAGGCTTCGGCGGCGGTCTGGCGGTCGCGCGATGGCGGTGACACCTGGGAGGCCTGCCGTGATGGGCTGCCGCAGGAGCATTGTTTCTTTACCGTGCTCCGGCAGGGCATGACCGTGGACCCGGAGGGCGGTGTCTATTTCGGGACGAACAGCGGGTCGGTCTTTGCCACTGCCGACGAGGGCGACAGCTGGCAGGAACTGGCGCAGCACCTTCCGACGGTGCTGTGTGTCGAGGCGGCACGCTGAGCGGGAACCTCAGCCGTCCCAAGGGGTTGGGACGGCATGGATCTATCACACGTCATTTCGAACATGCTGTTCCAGGGCTGGCAGGACATCCTGCGCACGGTCCTTGTCGGCATCCTCGGCTACACCGCCCTCGTCACCATGCTGCGGGTCTCGGGCAAGCGGACGCTGGCGAAACTCAACGCCTTTGACCTCGTGGTCACTGTGGCCATCGGGTCGGTTCTGGCAACGATCCTGTTGTCGGAGAGCGTTGCGCTGGCCGAGGGGATCACGGCGCTGCTTGTGCTGATCGGGATGCAGTGGTTGCTGGCGCGGGCGTCCATGGCCTCGGATCGCGTGGCACAGATCGTGCGATCGCAACCGCGCCTGCTGATGCACCGGGGCGAGATCATGCACGAGGCGTTGCACGACGAGCGCGTGCTGGAGGCGGAGCTGATGAAGGTCATCCGGGGGGCCTCGCCCGCTGATCCGGACAAGGTGGATTCGGTGATCCTCGAAACCGACGGCAGTTTCAGCGTGATCGGTCGCGGCAAGGACGGCACGCCATTGCATTTCGCCCGCGCCGGGCTCGATCTGCCCGCCCGCCCGACCTGATACCGGACGAATGCGGTCTGGCGCTTGCCGCCCGGTACACGCTCGCATACGGTCCCTGCGAATTGACCATATTCGAGGGAGGCATTCATGACCCAAGACCCCACCTACGGGTTCGACACACTGCAAATTCACGCCGGCGCACGGCCCGATCCGGCCACCGGCGCGCGGCAGACGCCGATTTACCAGACGACGGCCTATGTGTTCCGCGATGCCGAGCACGCGGCGGCGTTGTTCAACCTCCAGGAAGTCGGCTACATCTATTCCCGCCTGACCAACCCTACCGTGGCGGCACTGCAGGAACGTGTCGCGGTGCTCGAAGGCGGTGTCGGCGCGGTCTGCTGTTCCTCGGGGCACGCGGCGCAGATCATGGCGCTGTTCCCGCTGATGGCACCGGGGCGCAACGTGGTGGCCTCGTCGCGCCTGTATGGCGGCACGATCACGCAGTTCTCGCAGACCATCAAGCGCTTTGGCTGGTCGGCCAAGTTCGTCGATTTCGACGACCTCGACGCGGTGGCGGCGGCGATTGACGACGACACCCGCGCCGTGTTCTGCGAGAGCATCGCAAACCCGGGCGGCTATGTCACCGACCTCGACGCCATCGCGGGGATCGCCGACAAGGCGGGCATTCCGCTGATCGTCGACAACACCTCGGCCACGCCATACCTTTGCCGCCCGATCGAGCACGGGGCGACGCTGGTCGTGCATTCGATGACCAAGTACCTCACCGGCAACGGCACGGTGACCGGCGGCGTCGTGGTGGATTCGGGCAAGTTCGACTGGTCGGCCTCGGACAAGTTCCCCTCGCTCAGCGCGCCGGAACCCGCCTACCACGGGTTGAAGTTCCACGAGACCTTTGGCCCGCTGTCCTTCACCTTCCACGGCATTGCCATCGGTCTGCGCGACCTCGGCATGACACTGAACCCGCAGGCGGCGCATTACACGCTCTTGGGGATCGAGACGCTGTCGCTGCGGATGCAGAAGCACGTCCAGAACGCGACCGAAGTTGCCAAGTGGCTGGAAGGCCATGCCGCCGTCGAGGGCGTGACCTATGCCGGGCTGGAAAGCTCGCCCTACAACGACCGCGTTGCACGCATCTGCCCCCGTGGTGCGGGCGGGCTGTTCACCGTGGCGCTGAAAGGCGGCTACGAGGCCTGCGTCAAGTTCGTGGATTCGCTGGAGATCTTCAGCCACGTGGCGAACCTCGGCGACACCCGTAGCCTGGTGATCCACTCGGCCTCCACCACTCACCGCCAGCTGACGCCGGAACAGCAGGCGGCAGCGGGTGCTGCGCCGAACGTGGTGCGGATTTCCATCGGCATCGAAGACGCCAAGGATCTGATCGCCGATCTGGATCAGGCGCTGAACAAGGCCTCCGCCTGAATCCGCGCGTAGGTCGGGGTTAACCCCGACCTACCTCCCTGCCTGCCGTCATTGCAGGATTTCAAAGACCATCGTCACCTCGGCCCGCGTGGTGACCTCGCCCACGGCGACCGGCACGGCCTTGGCCTCGGGCGCGGCTTCCATCACCGGTTCCAGCATCCGCATCGTCGGCCCCTCGACCAGCGGTTCCGCCGTATCGTCAATCGAGATCACCCGCCCCACGCGCACGCCAGCCGCCTCGGCGAACAACTGCGCCTTCTCCATCGCGTCCTGCACCGCCGAGCGCCGCGCCTCGGCCCGCATCTCGGCGTCATCCTGCATTTCAAAGTTCAACCCGTTCAGACGGTTGGCCCCCTCGGTCAGCACCTTGCCCAGCACATCGCTCAGCAGGTCCATATCGCGCACGCGGACCTCGATGATGTTGCTGGCAGTGTAGCCGATGAAGACCTCGATATTGGTGTCGCGGTCCCAGCGGGTTTCCTCGTTCACCGACAGGCCGCGCGTCTGGATGTCCTTGTCCTCGATGCCCAACTCCTTGAGCCGGGCCATGATTCCCTCCAGCGCCGTGGTCGTGGCATTCATCGCCTCGACAGGGGTCTGCCCCTTGCCCTGCGCCCCCAGCGACACCTTGGCGAGGTCCGGCACCGCCACCACGCGCGCCTCGCCTGCGACCGTCATGCGCGCCATGTCCTCGGCCATTGCCGGACCAGCCAGCGCGACCGTCAGAATCATTGCCAGAATTCGCATTTCCAAGCTCCCGTTGTTGCTTGATATTTCGTTACACCCTCCCGCAGAAGGTTAATCCCGGCAATCCGCTGCGCGAGGTCTTTCTTTTCCTCGGCAAAGACTTGCCGTATACTCCCGGAAAAAGGGATTAACCCTCCCCCGAGCACGGCAGGACTGGTAAGACCCGCGCCATGGTATCGAATTTTGCGCTCGCCCTTTCGTTCGAAGGCATCACTCTTCTGCGTCGTATGGGGTCCTCCTGGGCCCGGATCGAAGAAGTGCCCATCGACCACGCCGACCTTGACGTCGCGGTTGTCGCCATGCGCGACCGCGCCGAAGCGCTCGACCCCAAGGGGGCCGAAGTCGCGCTCATCATTCCGAACGAACAGATCCGCTACATCGACCTGCCGTCGCTGGGCGGCGATGGATCGGCACGCGATGCGGCGATCCGCGCGGCCCTGGACGGGGCGACGCCCTATCCGCTGAACGCGCTCAGCTGGGATCACGTGGTGTCCGGCGGGCGTTTGCAGATCGCCGCCGTGGCCCATGAGACGCTGGAAGAGGCAGAGACCTTCGCCCGCGACCACGGCTTCACGCCCACCTGTCATATGGCCCGCGCCGATGCGGCGCAGTTCGACGGGCCGGTGTTCTTTGGCAAGGCCTCGGGCTGGAGGCGGTCGGTGGACCGTCCCGCCCGCCCGATCGAGATCGTGGCCGCCGATGCCGCCGCCCTTACCCCGGTGCAGCAAGTGCAGACGGTGCAGGCCCCCGACGACCTCCTGGCAGAGGTTCAGCCGCCGGTCGTAACCCCTGCCCCCAGCGCCCCTTCCATCCCGGAATCGGCCGCTGTTTCCCCGGAACCGGCTCAGTTCGCGCTGGAATTGCCGGAAATCGCGCTGGAAAAGCCGGATCTGTCCGAGCCCGAACCGGTCGTCTCCGAGGGCAGCTATGACGCGCCCGCCGAGCCCGCCGAGCCCACCCAGGGTGAAGCCGCCGCGCGTCGAGCGCATCCGGACGAGGATGTCGCCCCGGTCCCGGATCCCGAACCGGCGTTTACCCCGGAGCCCGAAGACCTCCACGCGCCCGAACCCGAACCCGAGCCCGAACCGGCTGTTTCCTTCGCCTCGACCCGCACCGCGCGGACGGACGGCGACTTGCCGCCCGCGCCCCGCCCCCTGCTGACCGAGACGCTGGAAACCACGCCGCTCAAACCGCGCTTCACCCCGCTGGCCACGCCAGAGGTACAAGACTCCGGCGAGCCGGCGACGGACCTGAAACCCGCGCCGCGCCCCTCGCCCGCCAGCATGTACGCAGCGCCGCTCAGGGACGAGACTACCGGGTTCAAGGCCGATGCAGCGCCGAAACCGCGTGCAATTCCTCCGGCGCCCAAACCGCCCGCGCAATCCGCCCCGGCGCCGCTGTCAGCCACCCCACCGGCACCGGCCTCCCGGCCCGTTCCGGCGGCCACGCGCCCCACGGGCGTGCCCTCGGCATCGGGCATTCCGCCGCTGGGCGCGGCAGATGTGACCGGACCGACCCCGGCGCTTGGCCCTGCCGTGCTTCCGGACCCGATTGCTGACGCGCAGACTCCGGCCCCATCGCTGGGCGCTGCGATGGCTCCCCCCCCGGACGCAGCAGCCCCTGCCGCACCGCCGTCCGGCCAGTCCGTATCCGCGGCCCCTGCCAAGGGCCGACGCCCCATGCGTCTGGGCCTGCGCCGCAAGTCCGCCAAGCCCGAGACCACCGAGGCAACGCCTCCCGCACCCAAGCGCACCGGCTCCGCTCCGGCCATCGCGCCGCGCGCGTCCGAGGCCGCGCCCCTGCCGGGCAACCCGAACCCGCTGACGCGGCTTGCCGCGCTGCGTCGCCCCGCCATTGCCGGGCCGGCGGCGATGACCGCCCTGCGCAACGCTCCAGCGGCCAAACCGCCTGCCGATCTCGTCCCGGATCTCGTGCCGCTTGCGCCCAGGCTGGACCCGAAACCGGATCTGATCCCGGAGGTCATCGCCCCGGTCGCGCCCGCTGCCAAAGTCGCCGCGCCTTTGTCCGAAGCCCCGATGGTCGCCCCGGCAAAGGCGCCAGCACTGGCACCGGAAACCGCGCCCCTGACCTCTCCGAAGGTTCCCACGGCCAAGCCGGCGGTGACGAAGTCCAGGCCCGCAAAAGCTGCGCCGCAGGACGAACTCGAGAAGATGACCGTCTTCGGAGCCCGCAAGGCCCAGGCGGCCCCGGCACGGCCGCGCTACCTTGGTCTGTTGCTGACAGTCCTGCTCGTGCTGTTCATGCTCGGCGTCGGCGCGTGGTCGGCCCTGTTCACGGAAAACGGCTTCGCAGGTCTCTTCGGCAGCTCGGACGACACGACCGTCGCCTCGGTCGAGACACCGACGCCGGTGGAGGACGTGCAACTCCTGCCGCCCGAGACCCTCCCCGAACCCGGCACAGACACAGCCGTTCCGGAGGATGTCGCGGTCGCCACCACACCCGAACCCGACCCCGCGCCCGTCGCAGTCATCCCCCCGGCGCCGCCCGAAGGCGCCTATACCCTGACGCCCGAGGAGGCCGACGCCACCTATGCCGCCACCGGCATCTGGCAACGCGCGCCCGCCGCGCCGCTGACGCCTCCGACCGATGGCGTCGATGACGTCTACGTGGCCTCGATCGACCCCTCCGTGCGCGAACTTGACGCCGTGGCCCTGCCCGTCTCGCCCAACCCGGCAGCCGAGGCCATCCTGGACGATCCCGGTCTTCCGCCCCCGGCGGGCATGACCTTTGACATCGACCCGCGCGGCGTTGTTCGCGCCACGCCCGAAGGCGCGCTGACCCCGGACGGTCTGCGCGTCTATGCAGGTCTGCCGCCGGTGATCCCGCCGTTGCGCAACGCACCGGCCGCCCAGCCCGCCGTGGCCACGCCTCCGGCGTCCCAGGCCCAGCCCCAGCCGGAAACGCCCGCCGCCCCCATCGAGGACGGCGCCGCTGCAACCGGGACCGAGGTGACGCCCGCGCCCGCACCTGCACGGAACAACCCGTTGCAAAACGTCCGCCCCGAGGCTCGCCCCGACGACGTGGTCGAACAGCAGGAACGCGCCACGTTGCGCGGGATCTCGCGAGATGAACTCGCCGGGTTCCGTCCGCAGCGCCGCCCGCAGACCGCACAGGAACAGGCCGTCGAGGAACAGCCCGCCGCTCCGGCGACCGCTCAGGCCGTGCGCAACTCGCTCGAACCCGTCGGCCGTCCGCGCAACATGGAAGCCATCGTCAAGCAGGCCGAGATCACCCCGGCCCCTGAACCGGTGCAAACCGCCGCAGCCGCGACTGTCACGCCACGCACCGTGCAGCCCTCCGTGCCCTCCTCCGCCTCGGTCGCCGCGTCTGCGACGGTGCGCAACGCGATCAACCTCAACAAGATCAACCTGATTGGGGTCTACGGCACGCCGTCGAACCGCCGCGCGCTGGTGCGCCTTGCCTCGGGCAAATACCTGAAGGTCAAGGTGGGCGACAAAATCGACGGCGGCAAGGTCGCAGCCATCGGTGAATCCGAACTGCGCTACGTCAAGGGCGGGCGGAACGTCACCCTGCAAATGCCGCGCGGCTGACGCGCGTCATCCCGGGACAGTCCTTTTAACGGAGCGCCCGCAAAGTCTTCGACGAAGACTTTGCGGCGCCAAGATTTCTCGGACGAGAAATCTTGGCCCTTACTCCGCGGCAATCTCTCCGCTCTCGATCTGCTCGCGTTCGATCGACTCGAACAGCGCCTTGAAATTCCCCTCGCCAAAGCCGTCATCGCCCTTGCGCTGGATGAATTCAAAGAAGATCGGCCCGATCACCGTCTTCGAGAAGATTTGCAACAGGATCTTTGTTTCGCCGCCATCGACCACGCCCTCGCCGTCGATCAGGATGCCGTGTTTCTTCATCCGTTCCACCGGCTCATCATGTCCCGACACCCGGTCAAAGGACATGTCGTAATAGGCATCCGGCGGCCCCGGCATGAAGGTCACGCCATTCTCGGCAATGGCATCCGTCGCAGCGTAGATGTCGCGTGCGCCCACCGCGATGTGCTGAATGCCTTCGCCCTTGTACTTCTTCAGATACGCGACGATCTGCCCGGTCTCTCCACGATCCTCGTTGATCGGGATCCGGATGCGACCACAGGGCGAGGTCAGCGCGCGGCTGAACAGGCCGGTGTATTTGCCCTGAATGTCAAAGAACCGGATCTCGCGGAAGTTGAAGAGCTTGCCGTAAAACTGGAACCACTTGTCCATGTTCCCACGGAACACGTTGTGCGTCAGGTGATCCAGGTAATAAAAGCCCACGCCGCGCGGCTTGGACTGCTCGATCCATTGGAATTCGGCGTTGTAGGGCGAGGTGTCGTAATACTGGTCGGTGAAATACAGCAGCGACCCGCCTATCCCCTTGATCGCGGGCCAATCCACCGTCTTGTCCGCCCCCTCGTATGGCTCGGCACCCTGCGCCACCGCGTGGTCGAACGCCTTCTGCGCATCCACCACCCGCCAGGCCATCGACGGCGCACAGGGGCCGTGCTCCTCGACAAACCGCGCGGCAAAGCTGTCCGGATCGGCGTTCAGCACGTAGGTGATGTCGCCCTGCTGCCAAAGCTCTACCGGCTTCGAACGGTGGTTCGCCACATGCACATAGCCGATGCGACGGAACAGGCTGCGCAGTTCCTCGGGCTCCGGATGGGCAAATTCGACGAACTCGAAGCCGTCCGTCCCGGCCGGGTTCTCCTCGGAGATCACCGATTGCGGTGCATCGTGCGGAAACGGTCCCATGTCATTCTCCTCTGCGCGTAAAGATCTGCGCGAAGGGTAGCTTTACTGACACGCGATTTGCGCGCATTCTGGGGTCGCATCCGCTGATAAACGCGCACATGCCGCGCGATTGAGAGAAATGACGCAGGAAACCCGCACACCGCTCGACGCGACGGATACGGCCCTTCTGGACCGTCTGCAACGCAACGGCACCGCCACCGCGCAGGATCTGGGCGAGGCGCTGAACCTCTCCGCCAGCCAGGCCGGACGCCGTCGTCAGCGGCTGGAGGACAATGGCACGATCACCGGCTACCGGGCCACCATCGACCCCGAGCGCATCGGCCTGCATGTGCAGGCCTTCATCCAGGTCCAGCTTGCGCGCCACGGCACGACGCAGGGCAACGACTTCAACCGCCTGCTGCGCACCCGCCCCGAAATCACCTCGGCCTGGACCATGACCGGCGAGGCCGATTACCTTCTGCGTGTCTGGTGCCCCGATCTGCCCGCGCTCAACCGCCTGATTCACGAGGTGCTTCTGGCCCATCCCACCGTGGCCCGCGTGCATTCTCAGATCGTCATGGATCAACCCAAGGCTGATGCCCCCCTGCCGGTGCTCTGAGCCGTTTCAAACCATATTGACGGAATCGCAAACCGCTCCTACATGCGCGCAGGCCGCGCGATCTGCGCGGAACGTGTCCCCCGCCGCGGACCTGCCAAGAGGCACCAGCGGGCCCTTTGAAAGACTGTTGAATGACCGGGGTCCTTCTCTCGTCCGGCGACCTCGCGGCTGACCGCCGCGCCGCCTTTGCCGAATCCATGGCGCATCTGGGCGACTTGCCCGCCGCCGTCGAAATCCTGCAACAGGCGCTGGCACTGGCCCCCAACTGGCACGCAGGGTGGTTCCGCATGGGCGAATACCTGAAGGCCGCGGGCGCGCTGGACGAGGCCGCCGAGGCCTGGGGCCGCGCGATCGAGGCTGATCCTTCGGACCCGCTGGGCGCCAGCATCAACCGCGACCTGATCCGCCCGCAACCGATCTCCGAATCCATGCCCTCGGCCTTTGTCGAGATGCTGTTCGATCAATATGCCCCGCGATTCGAGACCTCACTGTGTGACAAGCTGGAGTATCGCGGGCCGGAATTGCTTCTGGAGGCGATGCAGGCCAGTGGTCTGACGCAGGTTGCGCGGGCGCTGGATCTGGGCTGTGGCACGGGCTTGATGGGGGCGCTGCTGCGCCCTTACGTGGATCACCTCGAAGGCTGCGACATCTCGCAGGGGATGTTGTCCGAGGCCGCCGCGAAGGGTGATTACGATACGCTGGAGAAACGCGATATCGCCACGATGGAGCGGACGCCGGACGCTTGGGACCTGATCGTGGCAGCGGATGTCTTCATCTACCTCGGCGCGCTGGAGCAGGTCATCGGCTGGTGCGTCGACGCGCTGCGCCCCGGTGGGATGCTGGCCTTTACCATCGAGCTTGGCGATGCGCCGGTGCGCCTGCGCGAAACCCGGCGGTTTGCGCATTCGCTGTCGTATATCGAGGGACTGCTGGCCGACGCGGGCTTTGGGTCGGTGTCGCTGAGCAAGGCGGTTCTGCGCAAGGATCGCGGCGCGGATGTGCACAGTCTGATCGTGACGGCGCGTCGGGCGTCGCTGCCGCTTGAGCGGTCAGGCGACGAGGAAATGGCGCTGGCGGGCTGAGGCCGGATCGTCGTGAAGTTTCGCCTTGCCTGCGGCACGGCGACCCGCGCGGGACCTGCGGCCCCGCGCAACGCGGGCTGCGCCCGCGCCGGGGCTCTGCCCCGGTCTCCCTTCGGTCGACTCCCCGAGGGTATTTGGAAAACCAAAGAAGCAGGGGCGGAGGCCCTCGCCCTGCGTGGTTTCGAGGGCGAGATCAGAACGGGATGTCGTCGGCGGCACAGAGGAAGCGGGCGACGACCTTTTTCGTACCCGCTTTTTCGAACGCGACTTCCAGCTTGTCGCCCTCGATGCCGATGACGCTGCCGTAGCCAAACTTCTGGTGGAACACGCGTTCGCCCATGTCAAAGGCCGAGACCGCGGTGAGGTCGATCACCTGCCCCTTGGCCTCGCGCGGCTGGCTGACGGGGCGGTCCTGACTGCGCGATTGCAGGCGCCGCCAGCCGGGTGAATTGTAGACGTTGGCCTCGGCCACGCGGGTTTCGAGGTTGGATTTGACGCCGCCGAAGCCGCCCATCGGGGCCGCTGCGCCGTAGCCGCCGCCATAAAGGCCCGGGGGCGTCAGCACGTCGACGTGGTCCTCGGGGAGTTCGTCGATGAAACGGGACGGCATCTGGGATTGCCACTGCCCGAACACGCGCCGGTTGCCCGCAAAGCTGATGGTGCAGACCTCTTCGGCCCGCGTAATCCCGACGTAAGCCAGACGTCGCTCTTCCTCGAGGCCCTTCACGCCGCTTTCATCCATGGAGCGCTGCGACGGGAACAGCCCATCCTCCCAGCCCGGCAGGAAGACCACCGGGAATTCCAGCCCCTTCGCCGCGTGCAGGGTCATGATGGAAACCTTGGCGCCGTGATCGTCGGATTCGTTGTCCATCACGAGGCTCACGTGTTCTAGGAACCCTTGCAGGTTCTCGAAGTTTTCCAAGGCCTTGACCAGTTCCTTGAGGTTTTCGAGGCGACCCGGAGCCTCGGGCGTCTTGTCGTTTTGCCACATCTCCGTGTAGCCGGATTCATCAAGGATGATCTGCGCCAGTTCGACGTGGGAGATTTCCGGGCGATCAGCTGGGCGGTTCAGGTCCTCCAGCACCGCGTCGTCGCCTTCGACGGGGACCGTTGCCCGCGTCATCCGCCCCCAACGCGCCAGATCGGTGATCAGACGGCCCAGCGCCTGCGCGCCCTTGCCCTTGATCTCGCCCATTTCGATCGCAATCGCCGCGCCGTCCACCAGCGGCACACCGTTGGCGCGGGCGATGCGCTGGATGGTCTGCTGCGCCTTGTCGCCAAGGCCGCGTTTCGGCGTGTTGACGATCCGTTCAAAAGCAAGGTCATCAGAGGGCGAGACAACCATGCGGAAATACGCCATGGCATCGCGGATCTCCAACCGCTCGTAGAAGCGCGGGCCGCCAATGACGCGGTACGGCAGGCCGATGGTCAGGAAGCGGTCCTCGAAAGCGCGCATCTGGTGCGAAGCGCGCACCAAAATCGCCATTTCGTCGAGAGAATACCCACGCATTCCGCGTGTCCCGCTCTGCATCGCCTCGATTTCCTCGCCGACCCAGCGCGCCTCTTCCTCGCCGTCCCAGTGACCGATCAGGCGGACCTTCTCGCCCTCCTGCGCCTCGGTCCACAGCTCCTTGCCCAGACGGTTGGCATTGCCCCGGATCACCCCCGAAGCCGCCGCAAGGATATGCGGGGTCGAGCGGTAGTTCTGTTCCAGCCGCACCACATGCGCGCCGGGAAAATCCTTTTCGAACCGCAGGATATTGCCCACCTCGGCGCCGCGCCAGCCGTAGATCGACTGGTCGTCGTCCCCCACGCAACAGATGTTCTTGTGCGCCGAGGCCAGAAGCCGCAGCCAGAGGTACTGCGCCACGTTGGTGTCCTGATACTCGTCCACAAGGATGTATCGGAACCAGCGCTGGTACTGTTCCAGAACGTCGGGATGTTCCTGGAAGATCACCACCATGTGCAACAGCAGATCGCCGAAGTCGCAGGCGTTTAGCTCCTTCAGGCGGGCCTGATATTCCGCGTACAGACGCGGCCCGGCGTGGTTATACGCCCCGGCATCGGCGGCGGGCACACGATCCGGCGTCAGCGCGCGGTTCTTCCAGTCGTCGATGATATTCGCCAGCATCCGCGCGGGCCAGCGCTTGTCGTCGATGCCATGCGCCTGCACCAGCTGTTTCAACAGCCGCAACTGGTCGTCCGTATCGAGAATGGTGAAGTTCGATTTCAGCCCCACCAGTTCCGCGTGCCGCCGCAGCAGTTTCACGCAGATCGAGTGAAAGGTGCCCATCCAGGGCATGCCCTCGACCACCTGCCCCAGCATGTTGCCGACACGATTCTTCATCTCACGCGCGGCCTTGTTGGTGAAGGTCACGGACAGGATCTCGTTCGGGCGGGCGCGGCCGGTGTTCAGCAGATGCACCACGCGCGCCGTCAACGCCTTCGTCTTGCCGGTGCCAGCGCCCGCCAGCATCAGAACCGGACCGTCAAGGCATTCCACCGCCTCGCGCTGTGCCGGGTTCAACTCGTCGAGATAAGGCATGGGCCGGGCGGCCATCGCGCGCGCGGACAGCGAAGAAGCCTCGAAGGCGTCGAATTCGTCGAAACTGCTCATCCCCGCAATCTAGCGGGTCGCGCGGCAAAGGAAAAGATGCGTTCGCCTTATGTTCCGAAGGCGGCGGGAGCGGTTTGCCCCCGCATCCCCTACGCCTCCGAAGTTCTCATTCCGTCAGGCCGACATCAACGCCCCGGCGGTCACCCCCAACCTGCGGCGCGAGCTTTGAAAGATCGGCTGACCGTCATCGACAGGCGCTGCGGGCGCGGCCTGCGGGAAGGGCACCGGCTCTGCCGACGGGCGCTGTTGCGGCGCATAATGCACAGGCTCGGCAGGGCGCAGCGTCGGGTATGGCGCCGGATCGTCATAGCTGGGTCGCGGCTGGACCACGGGCCGATGTACGGGCTGCACAGGCTGCGCAGCCGGCCGAGGCGCTGCCACCGACTGAACCGCCGCGCGTGGTGCCGGAGTCACTGTCTGGCCTGCCGTCTGAGCCGTCTTCTGAGCCGCAGGCGCCGCGACCATGCGCACCGTTTGCGGTTCCAGGTGGACGGTTTGCCCGGACAGCTGCGCCTCCTTCTGCGGCGCCGGAACCTGCGACTGGCTTTGTGTCTGCGGCATGGAGACGACTCGCGCTGTCGTAGCCGGAGCCACCTGACGCGGTTGCTGCTGGACACTGGCCTGTTGCTGCACGCGCGCTGGGTGCTGGACCCGGTCAGGCTGCTGCACCCGGGCTGGCTGGACCGAGGGTGCCAGGGGTTGCGCCCGCAGCACCGTTGCCTGTGGAGCGCGGCGCGGCGTGGCCTTCACGGTCGCCTCGGCCTGCGCGGCCCGCACCTGCGCGGCATGTTCCAGCGCCCGCTGCCGCGCCAGCGCCCGCGCCTGCTCCATCCGTTCCGCGGCGGCGGCGGCACGTTCTTCGGCGGCCAGACGGTCCGCCTCTGCCGCACGCTGGGCAGCCAGTGCCGGATGCACTTTCAACGCCGGATAGCTGTCCGACCGCTGCGCGACAGGGGATTGCGGCGCGCTCGCGACCTCTGGCGTCCGCCCTGAAGCCGACGCTGGCGCTGTCTGGGCATGCACCCGTGCCTTTGCTTCCAACACCGATTCCGTACGCATCGGAGGCGCCACGACATCCTCCACCTGTTTCGCAACCGGGGTGTCCGTCTGTGCCGCAGGTCCAGGCACCTCTGCCGCCCTCCCAGAAATGGAACCCGGCATGGTCCCCGACACCGCACCCGTCATGGCGGCCTTTACCACGCGCGCCACGACGGTCGGGTCGCTCTGATCCTCCATCACCGCATGCAAGGACCCCAACCGCTGCGACCAGAGGTCCGTCGCCGTCGCCACGCGATTGGACAGCATCAATGTCATCACCTTCGGATTGCGCCGCTCCGCCATGGTCACGAGGTCCCCAAGGTATTGCCCCGCCGTCACCTCGTCGATCAGCAGGACATCGACCATCGCCCGCTTCAGGCAGCACTGCGCGACCGACAGATTGCCCGACCCCGTGACGTGGATACCCGCCTCCAGAAAGGCGATCTGCAAACGGTCCAGGCGGTCCGAATGGCTGTCCAGTAGCATGGCGTGCATGGCGCTCTCCTTAACATTTGGGCGGGGCAACTTCCGGGGCGAGACTGATCGAAGGCGCTTAAAATATGTTGAACAGTTGAAGCGAATGCTGATGGTTCTGGCGCAGGCCCCTGGTTTCGCGTCAGATGGCGGCATGGATCTGCACCGACGCTACATGACCATCGCCGACCTGCGCGCCCGTGCGCGCAAGCGCACGCCGCGCTTCGCCTGGGCCTATCTCAACACCGCCACCGGGACGCAGGCAACGCTGCGCCGCAATCGCATGGCGCTCGATGCGGTGCGCTTCATGCCGTCCATCCTGCATGGCGAGGTGGCACCGGATCTCTCGACCCGGCTTTTTGATGAGCAGCACCCCCTGCCCTTCGGCATGGCCCCTGTCGGCCAATCCGGCCTGCTGTGGCCGCGCGCCGAAAGCATACTGGCAACGACCGCAACCAAGCATAACCTGCCCTATACGCTGTCAACCGTGGCCACGGCGACCCCGGAGGAGATCGGTCCCCTGACAGGCGGCAAGGGCTGGTTCCAGCTGTACCCGCCGCGTGATCCGGATATGCGCCGCGACATGCTGGCGCGGGCGCGCGACAGCGGCTTTCACGTGCTGGTGCTGACCGTCGATGTCCCCGTGGCCTCCCGGCGAGAGGCGCAGGTCAAGGGCGGGCTGACACAGCCGCCGCGCCTGACGCCGCGCATCCTCGGGCAATGCCTCCGGACCCCGGTCTGGTCCCTCACGCGCCTGCGCGAGACCCTGCGCCACGGCATGCCCCGGATGAAGACACTCGACAGGTACACGCAGGACAACACGACCCGCGACCCGACCGCCCATATCGGGTACTTGCTGCGGACCGCCCCGGATTGGGACTATCTGGCACGGCTTCGGGAATATTGGGACGGAAAACTGGTGGTGAAGGGCGTTCTTCGGCCCGAAGACGCCGCGCGCCTCGAAACCTTCGGCATCGACGGCATCTGGGTCTCGAACCACGCCGGGCGACAGTTCGACGCGGCTCCGGCCTCCATCGAGGTGCTGCCCGCCATACGCGCGGCAACCACCCTGCCGATCATTTTCGACAGTGGCGTCGAATCCGGTCTCGACATCCTGCGCGCCCTCGCGCTGGGGGCGGATTTCGTCATGATGGGCCGCGCCTGGCATTACGCGCTCTGCGCCCTCGGCGCCCGCGGGCCCGCCCATATGATCGACATTCTGCACAAGGACCTTATCGCCAACATCGGCCAACTGGGCGTGGCCAAGCCGACGGATCTGCGTGGCAAGGCGCTTTGGTCCGGTGACCTTGTTCTCGAAACGCCGAAAACTTGACCTTTTCTGCCCATCTCCCGCGCCGGTTAGGCAACGCCCACGCGGGCAAAGATCATCGGCGCTGGCGGTCTCACCTCCGCCTTGCGAGACTTGCGTAAACACGGGCCCTGAGTGACTGGGCCTCGCAGGGAAAAAGCGCGGGCGTCGCCGACTTTGCAAACCATCCCAAGGTTTACAATTAATTTGCAAACCCCCTTGCGCTGCGTCGCGGCGTATCGTCAAAGTAATAATGTTGCGCAACCAAGCAATAATAATGCGTCGGAGGACCAGCGCTTATGGCCGATTTCGAAAAGATTCTCGTCGCCAACCGTGGCGAAATCGCGATTCGCATCATGCGGGCCGCGAACGAGATGGGAAAAAAGACCGTCGCGGTCTTTGCCGAGGAGGACAAGCTCGGCCTCCACCGTTTCAAGGCGGATGAAGCCTATCGCATCGGCGAGGGCATGGGTCCGGTTCAGGCCTACCTGTCGATCGGCGAAATCATTCGCGTCGCCAAGGAATCCGGCGCCGACGCAATCCACCCGGGCTACGGCCTGCTGTCGGAAAACCCTGATTTCGTAGATGCCTGCGTCAAGAACGGTATCACCTTCATTGGCCCGAAGGCCGAGACCATGCGCGCCCTTGGCGACAAGGCCAGCGCCCGCAAGGTCGCCGTCGCGGCAGGCGTTCCGGTCATCCCGGCGACCGAGGTTCTGGGTGACGACTGGGATGCCATCGCCAAGGAAGCCGAGGAGATCGGTTTCCCGCTGATGCTCAAGGCCTCCTGGGGTGGCGGCGGTCGCGGCATGCGTCCGATCAACAATGCCAAGGAATTGAAGGAAAAAGTCCTTGAAGGTCGCCGCGAGGCAGAGGCCGCCTTTGGCAACGGCGAGGGCTACCTGGAAAAGATGATCCTGCGCGCCCGCCACGTCGAGGTGCAGATCCTCGGTGACAAGCAGGGCAACATCTACCACCTTTACGAGCGTGACTGCTCGGTCCAGCGCCGCAACCAGAAGGTCGTGGAACGCGCCCCGGCCCCCTACCTGTCCGAGGCACAACGCGAGGAAATCTGCGAACTTGGCCGCAAGATCTGCGCCCATGTGAACTACGAATGCGCGGGCACGGTCGAGTTCCTGATGGATATGGACTCCGGCGCCTTCTACTTCATCGAGGTCAACCCCCGCGTGCAGGTGGAACACACCGTCACCGAGGAAGTCACCGGCATCGACATCGTTCAGGCGCAGATTCTCATCGCCGAGGGCAAGTCGCTGGCAGAAGCTACCGGCAAGGCCTCGCAATATGATGTCAAATTGACCGGTCACGCGCTTCAGACCCGGATCACCACCGAAGACCCTACCAACAACTTCATCCCCGACTACGGCCGCATCACCGCCTTCCGTTCGGCCACCGGCATGGGCATCCGTCTCGACGGCGGCACGGCCTACGCGGGCGGCGTCATCACACGCTACTACGACTCGCTGCTGGTGAAGGTCACTGCCAAGGCGCAAACGCCTGAAAAGGCGATCAAAAGAATGGACCGCGCGCTGCGCGAATTCCGCATCCGGGGCGTGACGACGAACATCGAATTCGTCATCAACCTGCTGAAGCACCCGACCTTCCTGAACAACCAGTACACGACGAAGTTCATCGACACGACGCCGGAGCTGTTCGACTTCAAGAAGCGGCGCGACCGCGGCACCAAGGTGCTGACCTATATCGCGGACATCACGGTCAACGGCCATCCCGAGACCGCAGGCCGCGCCCTGCCCCATCCGGATCTGAAGCCCGCAAAGGCACCGAAGAACCGCACGGAAACGCCCGCCTACGGCACCCGTAACCTGTTGGAGGAAAAGGGTCCCAAGGCCGTCGCCGACTGGATGCTCGAGCAGAAGAAGCTGCTCATCACCGACACCACCATGCGGGACGGTCACCAGTCGCTGCTGGCCACGCGGATGCGCTCGATCGACATGATCCACGCCGCGCCCGCCTATGCGCACAACCTGCCGCAACTGTTCTCGATGGAATGCTGGGGCGGCGCGACCTTCGACGTGGCCTACCGCTTCTTGCAGGAATGCCCGTGGCAGCGCCTGCGCGACCTGCGCGCGCGCATGCCCAACCTGCTGACGCAGATGCTGCTTCGCGGTGCCAACGGTGTGGGCTACACGAATTATCCCGACAATGTGGTGCAGTTCTTCGTCAAGCAGGCCGCCGAGACCGGCGTCGATGTCTTCCGAGTCTTCGATTCGCTCAACTGGGTCGAGAACATGCGCGTCGCCATGGATGCCGTGCTGGACTCGGGGAAAATCCTCGAAGGCACCGTGTGTTACACCGGTGACATGCTGGACCCGGACCGGTCCAAGTATGACCTGAAATACTACGTCGCCATGGCAAAGGAGCTGCGCGACGCGGGTGCCCATGTCATCGGCCTGAAGGATATGGCCGGCCTCCTCAAAGCCAATGCTGCCTACACTTTGGTGAAAACGCTGAAGGAAGAGGTCGGCCTGCCGATCCACTTCCACACCCATGACACCTCCGGCGCGGCGATTGCCACCATCATGGAGGCCTCGCGCGCCGGGGTGGACTGCGTCGATGCGGCGATGGACGCGCTGTCGGGCAACACTTCGCAGCCGACCCTTGGGTCGGTGGTCGAGGCGCTGCGCTTCACCGACCGTGACACCGGGCTCGACATGGGCGCGATCCGCGAGCTGTCGAACTACTGGGAAGCGGTGCGCGGCCAGTACGCCGCCTTCGAATCCGGCATGCAGGCCCCCGCCTCCGAGGTCTACCTGCACGAGATGCCCGGCGGTCAGTTCACCAACCTCAAGGCGCAGGCGCGCTCGCTAGGGCTGGAGGAACGCTGGCACGAGGTCGCCCAGACCTATGCCGACGTGAACCAGATGTTCGGCGATATCGTGAAGGTCACGCCTTCATCGAAGGTCGTCGGTGACATGGCGCTGATGATGGTGTCGCAGGGCCTGACCCGCGCCCAGGTCGAGGACCCCAAGACCGACCTCAGCTTCCCCGACTCGGTCGTGGACATGATGAAGGGCAACCTCGGTCAACCGCCGGGCGGCTGGCCCAAGGCGATCCAGAAGAAGATCCTCAAGGGCGACAAGCCCTTCACCGAGCGCCCCGGCCTCAAGGCCGCGCCCACGGATATCGAGGAAACCCGCGCCGCCCTGTCCAAGCAGCTGAACGGGATCGAGATCGACGACGAGGACCTGAACGGCTACCTGATGTACCCCAAGGTCTTCAGCGATTACGCCACCCGTCACGAGCTGTATGGCCCGGTGCGCGCCCTGCCGACGCGGACCTTCTTCTACGGCATGGAACCCGGCGAAGAGATCACGGCGGAAATCGACCCGGGCAAGACGCTGGAAATCCGACTGCAAGCTGTGGGCGAGACGCAAGACGACGGCGAAGTCCGCGTATTCTTCGAACTCAACGGCCAGCCGCGCACCATCCGCGTGCCCGACCGCAAGGCAGCGGCGACCTCTGCCGCGCGCCCCAAGGCCGAGGCGGGCAATGCCAACCACATCGGCGCGCCGATGCCGGGCGTGGTGTCCTCGATCGGGGTCAAGGCAGGCGACAAGGTCAAGACCGGCGACCTGCTGCTGACCATCGAGGCGATGAAGATGGAAACCGGCCTGCACGCCGAACGCGACGGGACGGTGACCGCCGTGCACGTCACGCCCGGCGCGCAGATCGACGCCAAGGACCTGCTGGTCGAACTGGAGTAATCCGCGACCGCAACATGCAAAGGGCCCGCAGCGCGCGGGCCCTTTTGCGTTCTGTCTTACGACGCCCCGGCGACCTCCCGCCGCCCCCTGCGCCGAAGCCCGCCGATTCCCCGGCGCGACAGGTCGTCCCGTTTCTCTCGCGGCGTCGAAGGTGCTAGGTCCCTCTCCCAACGACAGGTTCAACCATCGGGAACGCCGCCCATGAGGTCCACACTCCGCACCGCCGCACTGCTGGTCTGCCTCTGTGCGGCCCTGCCTCTGGCCGCGCAGGACACGACCGCCCCATCGCCCACCGAAGACCCCGCCATGACCCGCGCCATCGGTCAGGCCCGCGCCCAGCTGGACCTCGTGCTGTCGCGCGTGATGACCGGGGACCGCGACATCCACCCCGCCCTGAACTTCAAGGTCGAGATCCCCGTCACCCATTTCGACGTCGCCCACGAAATCATCTGGGTCGACCGCCTGTCCCTCTCCGAGGACGGCACCTTTGCCGGGCACCTCGCCAACGAACCGGCTTACATGCCCGGCCACAGCCTTGGCGACGCCGTGACCTTCAGCCGCGACCAGATCGCCGACTGGTCAGTCATGAACACCGATGGCCGCATGTACGGCCATTTCACCACCCGCGTACTGATCCGGGACCTCCCCGAGGCCGAGGCCGCGCCCCTGCGCGACCTCCTCTCCGTCGACCCGATTCCCGACGCTTGGCGTTGAACCTGAGCGCTAACCTAGGGCGCTGAAGTTCAGCCCCTCGCCAAGCCCCCGGCCCTCGGCTAGCCTCCCCGCCAAAGGGAGGCCCCACATGCCATTGAAAACCACCGCCGCGCAGATGGTCGCCGCCGCCCGCGCGCGCATCACCGAGATCGAAACCCGTGACGCCATCGCCCGGCTGGACGATCCCGACACGGTCATCGTCGACATCCGCGACATCCGGGAGCGCCAGAAACAAGGCTACATCCCCGGCAGCGTCCACGCCCCGCGCGGCATGATCGAATTCTGGATCGACCCCGACAGCCCCTATTTCAAACCCGTCTTCGGCGAAGCCAAACGCTTCGTCTTTCACTGCGCGTCCGGCTGGCGCTCGGCCCTAACCGTGGCGACCCTGCAAGACATGGGATTCGAGGCGGCGCACCTGCGTGACGGCTTCACCGACTGGGTGAAACAGGGCGGCCCCATCGAAAAGGACACGCAATGGGGATGACGCTCGCCGCCTTCGCGGTTCTGGTGCCGGACTACGACGAGGGCATCGCCTTTTTCACGCAGACGCTGGGCTTCGACCTGCTCGAAGACACCGATATGGGCGGTGGCAAACGCTGGGTCCGCATCGGTCGGCCCGACCACACGACCAACATCCTGCTCGCCCGCGCCGTGGGCGACCAGCGCGCCAGCATCGGCCAGCAGGGTGGCGGCCGCGTCTGGCTGTTCCTGCGCACCGACGACTTTGCCCGCGACCATGCCCACATGACCGCCCAAGGCGTGCAGTTCGAAGAGGAACCGCGCCACGAAGCCTACGGCGCCGTGGCCGTTTTCCGCGATCCCTGGGGTAATCGCTGGGACCTGATCCAGCCTGCCGCAGCGTAATTTCCAGTCCCGGCTGGCCCTTGCGGAAAAAATTCGACAGCCCCGAATTTTTCCGCTTGCGCCCCCCGTGGGGAACCCTTAAACGCCCCTCTACCAACTGGTTCGCGGGCGTAGCTCAGGGGTAGAGCATAACCTTGCCAAGGTTAGGGTCGGGCGTTCGAATCGCCTCGCCCGCTCCAGTGGGACAGCTTCGGGATCACCCACCCGAGGCGATGATGACAGACTGGTATGCGGGCGTAGCTCAGGGGTAGAGCATAACCTTGCCAAGGTTAGGGTCGGGCGTTCGAATCGCCTCGCCCGCTCCAGTCGCCAAACTCCCTTTATGATGCAGCGCTTCCTCGCTCATGCAGGAAATAGGTCCGTCGGCCTGATGGCCCCTTTCACCTGCATTCCGTCCTGCCTATAAGGCGCGCGACCCGAACAGGAGACCGCCATGCGCCGCGCGACAGTGACCCGCAAGACCGCCGAGACCGAGATCAGCGTCGAGATCAATCTCGACGGCACCGGCATCTACGACATGCAGACCGGCGTGGGCTTCTTCGATCATATGCTGGACCAGCTGGCGCGCCACTCGCTGATCGACATGACCGTGCGCGCCAAGGGCGACCTCCACATCGACGACCACCACACGGTCGAGGATACGGGCATCGCCCTGGGTCAGGCACTGGTGCAGGCGCTCGGCGACAAGCGCGGCATCCGCCGTTATGGCTCGTGCCTGCTGCCGATGGACGACACGCTGGTGCGCGCCGCGCTGGATCTGTCTGCGCGGCCCTTCCTGGTGTGGGACCTGCACATGCCCAGCCAGAAGATCGGCACCTTCGACACGGAACTGGTGCGCGAGTTCTTCCAGGCGCTCAGCACCCACGGCGGCATCACGCTGCACGTGGACAAGCTGCACGGTTTGAACTCCCACCACATCGCCGAAGCGGCATTCAAGGCCGTCGCCCGTGCCTTGCGCGAGGCGGTGGAACCGGACCCGCGCAAGGGCGACGCCATCCCGTCGACCAAGGGCTCCCTCTGAAGGTTTGCGCCCCCTGAATGACACGTAGGTCGGGGTTCCACCCCGACTCCCCCTCCCGCCAACGACCCGGCCCAGCAGCGAGGCACATCATGCTCACCGCCATCATCGACTACGACAGCGGCAACCTGCACTCCGCCGAAAAGGCTTTTCAGCGCATGGCGTCCGAGACCGGCGCAGGATCGGTCGTCGTGACCTCGGATCCGGAAACCGTGGCCGTGGCCGACCACATCGTCCTGCCCGGCGACGGTGCCTTCCCCGCCTGCGCGGCCGCCCTGCGCGCCTCCGGCTGCTTCGACGCCATGATCGAGGCCGTCGAGACTCGTGGCCGCCCCTTCCTTGGCATTTGCGTCGGCATGCAGCTCATGGCCCGCACGGGTTTCGAGTACGAAGAGACCCCCGGCCTCGGCTGGATCGACGGCACAGTGCAGGCCATCCGGCCCGCCGACAAGACGCTGAAAGTCCCGCACATGGGCTGGAACGACCTGGTGATCGACACGCCCCACCCGGTGCTGGACGGCATCGAAACCGGCGAGCACGCCTATTTCGTCCATTCCTACCAGATGGTCATGGACACCCCCGCGCATCGTCTCGCCCATGTGGATTACGGCGGCGACGTCACCGCCATCGTCGGTCAGGGCACCCGCATCGGCCTGCAATTCCACCCCGAGAAAAGCGCCGCCGCAGGCCTGCGCATGATCGCCAACTTCCTGAAATGGCGCCCCTGACGGGCGTCACTTCACCCGGCGCCAGACCTGCCCTTGGCAGATCAGCCCGCCCAGCACGCAGCCCGACATCTTCAGCCGCTCTCCGGTCAGCCGCGCCTTGCCGCTGAAGGTCTCGCCCGAGGACGGCTGAAACACCTTGCCGCGATACTGCCCGCCGCCCTCCGGCACCATGTCCCAGACAAGGTATTCCCCCACCAGCGGCGTATCGTAAGCGCTGCCGTCCAGATGAAAGGTGCCCCGCACCTTGCCACACAGCGACGGCCCGCAAGGGGCAATGTCCACATGGGCAAAGCCTCCCGCATCCGGTTCGGTCTGCCACAGCCCCTCCACCGGGTCGGCCAAGGCCCCACCGCAGGTCAGAACCAGCACGACAAATGGCACAAACCGCATCATTCCCCAATGCTACGCCACCTCCGTCCCCGCCCAAAACGAAAAAGCCGGACGCCCGCGCGCCCGGCCCCATCGTGCAGGAAACGCCCGATTTACTTCACCCGCGCCCAGGTCCCGCCATCGCGGCAGATGCCCAGCACGCAGCCCGACACCTTCAGCCGGTCGCCATTCAGCGCCAGCTTCGACGCATAGGTCTTGTCGCGGTCGGGCGAGTAGACCTTGCCCTTGTACTGACCGTTCCCCGACGCCACCGTCTCCGAGATGATGTTGCGCCCGACATTGGCGCTGTCGATCTGCTTGCCGTTGCCATCGAAGGCCCGCACCAGCTTGCCGCAGAGCTGAGCCCCACAGGGCGCCACCTGAACGTGACCGAAATGCCCGTTATCGTCCTTCGCCGTCTGCCACGTCCCCTCCAGCGGATCGGCCACGGCCGCCCCCGCCAGCAGCATCACGGCCGCCACGTATCCCGCAAGTTTCATGTCTCAGTTCCTCCCTATGAACCTGTTGACACCTTGACGCCCCCGCCCCCATGCGATCAAGCAGGGGCCAAAGCGCAAAGCCCCCCGTGTCGCAACGTCATCAGCCATGACGTCGGGGCACGGGCACGTCAAAAGGAAGCACCCGATGATCCTCTATCCCGCCATCGACCTGAAGGACGGCAAGGCCGTGCGCCTCCTGCGCGGCGACATGGACAAGGCCACCGTCTTCAACGACGACCCCGCCGCGCAGGCGATGGAATTCGTCGCCGCCGGTTGTGAATGGCTGCATCTGGTGGACCTGAACGGCGCCTTCGCGGGCCAGCCGGTGAACGCGCAGGCCGTCGAACAGATCCTGTCGCAGACAAAGACCCCCGCCCAGCTGGGCGGCGGCATCCGCGACATGGCAACCATCGAGATGTGGCTGTCGAAGGGCCTCGCCCGCGTCATCCTTGGCACCGTCGCCGTGGAAAACCCCGACCTCGTGCGGCAGGCGGCGCGTGAATTCCCCGGCAAGGTCGCCGTGGGCATCGACGCCCGCGACGGCATGGTGGCGACCAAGGGCTGGGCCGAGACCACCGACGTCAACGCCACCGACCTCGCCCGCAGCTTCGAGGACGCGGGCGTCGCGGCGATCGTCTACACCGACATCAACCGCGACGGCGCGATGCAGGGCCCGAACGTCGAGGCCACCGCCGCGCTCGGCAACGCCGTGTCGATCCCGGTCATCGCCTCGGGCGGCGTCTCCTCACTGAAGGACCTAGAAGCCCTACGCGACTGCGGCGCACCGCTGAACGGCGCCATCTCGGGCCGTGCCCTCTACGACGGAGCCCTCGACCTCAAGGAGGCGCTGGCCACCCTCAAGGCCTGAGATCATGGCCTGAGATCATAGCCTGACCTCATGGGCTTATGCAGCGCCCTCGCGTGCCCGCGCCCGCCGGGCGCTGCCATCGCCTCCCTAACCTCGCCGCGGCGAGGATCTCCCTCCCCCGCCGGCCAATCGCGGCCTCCGCCGAGCGAGCCCCCCCAAGCCCGGTCACCAAGGCCCAGTCCCCTCGGCCCGCCACGGTCCAGATCTTGTCCCACTGGCGCTCACCGCTCCCCTGACACGACACAAGAAGACCGAAACGGCGCCTGAAACGCCCCGCTCCCATCTTCTTTGGTTTTCCAAATACCCTCGGGGGAGTCCCGGCACGGGACGGGGGCAGCGCCCCCCTCGCGCACAGCGCGGATCACTCTACCACCTCGCTTGCCGCGCGGATCACTCCGCCTTCGCCGCCTTCTCCGTCAATTGGGTCAAGGCCTCGTCGATGGCCGCCACGCCCTCGACCTCGGCATCGACATTGACCGAATCCATCATCTGCACCGTGTCCTGCGTCACGAACCAGGTCTGCCCCTCGTCCTCGACCACCAGCACCCTCAGTGGCAGGACCAGCCCCGCGCGGAAATTGCGCATGATGACGGGCGTCCCGAGCTTCGGATTGCCAAAGACCAGCAGTTGCGACTCCGGCAAGCTCATCCCCGCCTCCTCGGCCCCCGCCGCATGATCGACACGGGCAAAGACGGTCGCGCCCGCCGCTTCGACCACAGCCTGCAAGCGGTCCGCCGCCTCGGCCACGGTGCCCTCCGCCTCCAGCCAGTCGAGGTTCTCGTCGGCCAAGGCCACCGTGGGCGCCAGCACCAGCGCCGCCACCACCCATTTCACCGCCTGCCCCACCGGGCTCTGCATCCTGCGTTTCATCAAGGCCTCCTCTGCCATCGCTGCCTTTCCAACACGGCAGCCGTCCCGACGTTCCACAGTTTCAACCCCGTCCCGCGAAAACCGCCTGACGCGTCGCGAAAACCCGCCCAGCCCGGATCGCCATTTCGGCAGGCCCCCGCCCGTCGCCCGCCCGTCCCGACACGCCCCGTTGAAGCACCCGCCCTGCGGACACACCTCTCCGACACGGGCAGCGCGAGCCTCGCGCCAAATCCCGTAAAGGAGACTGACATGACCATCCGGACGAAGATCATCGGCACCGCCACCCTCGCAGCCCTCTTTGCCGCGCCGCTGGCTCCCGCCTTCGCCCAGACATCTGACCAGACGTCCGAGCAAAGCGCACCCGCTCCGGGGCAACCCATGCTGCAAGAGGACATGCCTTCGCAGTCCTTCACCGACGCGCAGCTCGAAAGCTTCGTGACAGCCGTGGACGCCGTGACGGAAATCCGCGCCGAGGCATTGCTGGAACTCCAAATCGCCGAGCCGGCAGACGCCGAAACGGTGCAGGCCGAGGCCGTAACCCGGATGAAGACGGCGGTCGACGAGACACCCGGCATGGACCTTGCCACCTACAACGCCATCGGCGCGGCCCTGCACACCGACGCCGAGCTGAACGACCGTGTCGCCGCGCTGGTCAAGACGCGGCAGTCCGACACCAACGACACGACACCCCAAGGCGACGGCTGACCATCCCCCACAGCCGTGCCTGCCGCGCCGCCCCCAACCACTCGGGGGCGGCGCATTTACAGTCTGCGCCAAGATCCCGGACGCCAACCCCCGACATTCCCAAGCACCGCGCCCGCTGCTTCTTTGGTTTCACAAATACCCTCGGGGGAGTCCCGGCACGGGACGGGGGCAGAGCCCCCTTCCACCTCTGCACAGAGGACACCCTGTGCAATCGCGCACCACCTGCCGCCCCCTGTGGACAAGCCCGCACGCCACCCTCTTCCCCCATGGCCAGAATCGCAGTATCCGACGCGCCATGTTGAAGACGCGCATCATCCCCTGCCTCGACGTGGCCGACGGCCGCGTGGTCAAGGGCGTCAACTTCGTCGACTTGGTCGACGCCGGTGACCCCGTCGAATCCGCCCGTGCCTATGACGCGGCGGGCGCCGATGAAATCTGCTTCCTCGACATCCATGCCACGCATGAGAATCGCGGCACCATGTTCGACGTCGTCACGCGGACGGCGGAACAGTGCTTCATCCCCCTTACCGTGGGCGGTGGCGTCCGCACGGTGGCCGACGTCCGTGCCCTCCTGCTCGCGGGTGCGGACAAGGTCTCCTTCAACTCCGCCGCCGTGGCCAACCCCGACGTCGTGGCCGAAGCCGCCGACCAGTTCGGCAGCCAGTGCATCGTCTGCGCCATCGACGCGAAAACCGTCGCCCCCGGCAAGTGGGAGCTGTTCACCCACGGCGGGCGCAAGCCCACCGGAATCGACGCCGTCGCATTCGCCACCATGATCGCGGCCAAGGGCGCGGGGGAAATCCTGCTCACCTCCATGGACCGCGACGGCACGAAATCCGGCTTCAACCTGCCCATGACCCGCGCCATCGCCGATGCGGTCGACATTCCCGTCATCGCCTCGGGCGGCGTCGGCACGCTCGACCACCTCGTCGAAGGCGTGACCGAGGGCCATGCCAGCGCGGTTCTGGCAGCGTCGATCTTCCATTTCGGCACCTACACGATCCACGAGGCCAAGGAACACATGGCCGCCGCCGGCATCCCCGTCAGGCTCTGATAACCGCCTCTTGAGAAAAGCGCCGTAAGACCGCAGAAACGGTCAATGGAGGCCCCCATGCTGTCAGACGGCACCGACGTCACGATCCGCGAAGGCGAGGTGGAACACACCGCCTGCAACTGCTGCGGCAAGCCCACCACCGTGGTCACCGGCTACCTCGACGTGGGCGACCTCTCGGCGGGCTGGTACACCATCGGCGTCACCCACGATGCGCCCAACCACCTGCCGCTCTGCCGCCTCTACATCGGCGACTGGTCGGAAACCGCAGGCGCGGACGAACGCTGGGGCATCCGCATCGGCATCGCCCCGGACGGCCCGCAACTGCTCGACTGGTCCGAGGCAGAACAGGCCGAGGCGCGCCCCGTCTTCACGCCCCTGAACCGCCCACAGGTGCTTGGCACCCCGCTCGAGCCGCAACTCTGGGCGCTGATGGACAGCATCCGCAACGCCGACACCCGCCTCTAAGGACCCGATATGACCCTCGAAGAGCTTGAAAAGATCGTCCAGACCCGCGCCGCCGCCTCGCCTGATGAAAGCTGGACCGCGAAACTGCTCGCCAAGGGCCCCGAGAAGGCGGCCGAGAAATTCGGCGAAGAAGCGATCGAGGCCATCATCGAAGCGGTGAAGAACGACCCCGATAAACTCGCCTCCGAGGCCGCCGACGTGCTGTTCCACCTGCTCGTCATGCTGCACGCGCGCGGCGTCACCGTCGCGCAGGTGATGGATGTCTTGGCATCCCGCCAAAGCCAATCCGGCATCGCCGAGAAAGCCGCCCGCCCGAAATGACGCGCCGTGACGGGACGGCGGGCGGGGCGCCTTTGCGCACTTCGCGCAAACAGCGCCGCTCCCGTCCCTAGCCCTTCGGCTCCTTCGGCTTCATCCGCTCCAACTCCGGCGTG
This sequence comes from Sagittula sp. S175, assembly GCF_049800975.1. NCBI lineage: Bacteria > Pseudomonadati > Pseudomonadota > Alphaproteobacteria > Rhodobacterales > Roseobacteraceae > Sagittula > Sagittula sp. S175. Next base: position 67,679 of record NZ_JBNAGB010000011.1, on the reverse strand, counting down.
ATCGGGATATGTTCGTCCTTGTCCCCCACGGGCAGGGAAAACATCCCCTCACCCCAGCGCGCCGCCTTCCATTCCTCCTTGGCATGCTCGATCCGGTCCTTGGACGACGAGACGAAATTCCACCAGATATACCGGTGCCCCTCCATCGTCGCCCCGCCCAGGCTCAACAGCCGCGCCCCCTGCGCCCCCGCCCGGACCGACACCCGGTCGCCGGGCCGGAACACCAGCATCCGCCCGGCCTCGAACACATCGCCCGCGACCTCCACCGACCCGGACAGCACAAAGACCCCGCGATCCTCGTGATCCTGCGGCAAGGGATACTGCGCCCCCGCCGTCAGCGTCACGTCGAGGTAGAACGTCTCGGACTGCATCGTCACCGGGCTTTCCGCGCCATGCGCCCGCCCCAGGATCACCCGCGCCGAGATCCCCTCCGCCTCCAACAGTGGCAGGTCCTTGTGATGCTCGAAATCCGGCGCCATCTCCTCGCGGTCCTCCGGCAAGGCCAGCCATGTCTGCACGCCGAACAATTCATGCCCCCTCGCACGGACCTCCGGCTGCGTCCGCTCCGAATGGGTCACACCGCGCCCCGCCAGCATCCAGTTGACCTCGCCGGGGCGGATCACCTGCTGCGCGCCGGTGCTGTCACGATGCTCGAACTCCCCGTTCAACAGGTACGTCACCGTGCCCAAGCCGATGTGCGGATGCGGGCGCACGACGATGCCACCCTCGGTCAGGAACTCCGCCGGTCCCATCTGGTCGAAGAAGATGAACGGCCCCACCATCTGCCGCTGCACCGACGGCAAGGCCCGGCGCACCTCGAACCCGCCAAGGTCTCTGGCGCGGGGAATGATGACCGTTTCGATGGCCTCCGGGTCCACGTCAGCGGCGTCGGGGGCAAGGCTCGGGTTCCAGCTCATGGGGCGTTTCCTCCTCGTGTCTCTGCCCCAAAGATGACGCGAGACACGCCGCAATCAATTCACCACGCCCCCGCCGCATGCGTGCAAATTTGCACAGAAATCCAAAATTCTGGCGATAACACGAATTTTCGCTGATAAATTCGGGCGCGTTAACCAAATCTGACGTAAGGTCATCCAGATCAGGCCCGCCCCTATGGTCCCCGGCGCCACCAACCGGCCGGGAATCGGCCGATTTCCGGCCGGTTCACCCCTTCCAGCGCCTTCAGACAGGTTAAAAAACTTAACCTTTGCGCCCGGACCGACCCAGATCTGCCCCACGCACGCCGCGCAAACCACAAGGCGCGGCCACGTCACACTCCGTTACCCCACCGTGCGCCCGCAACGCCTCACAGCTTCGAAGAGATGATCCCGGTGTTGAATCCGCCCATGCGCAGCTCGCCGAACAGCCGCTGATACTCGATCTTCGGGCAGCGGTGCATCACCACGTCCAGCCCCTGCGCCCGCGCCAGCCGCTCGGCGTCGTGGTTCACCACGCCGATCTGCATCCAGACGGTTTTCAGGTTCGGCAGCGCCGCCAGGGCCTCCTCGACGATGGGCAGCACATGTTCCGACCTGCGGAAGATATCGACCATGTCCACCGTCTCCGGACAATCGGCCAGCGTCGCCCTAACCTCCTGACCGAACAGCTTTTCTCCGGCGTGACCGGGGTTCACCGGAATGACGGTATAGCCCTTCAGGCTCAGGTAGCGCGCCACGTAGTAGCTGGGCCGCACCGGGTTCATGGACACGCCGACCACCGCCACCACCTTGGTGCGGGTCAGGATGCCTTTGAGGAAGTCGTCGGAATAGGTCATCTGCATGGCGCCAACCGTACGCCGCCTTCAGACAAAGAAAAAGCGCCCGGGAGAAAATACCCGGGCGCAGTTACGGAACGAGGGACAGTGAAGGTGTCGCAGGGGTTCCGTCCCCGCGAGCCTGACTGAAAGATAGGCGCAAAAGACACAGGTTAAAGGGCAGTAAATAAAAAGTGAGCGAATTGCCTTGACGCGCCGGATTTCCCTACCCTGCCATCCGTTCCGACGCAGGCTGCGGTAAGGGTGCGTCAATACTCTCGTGCAGCCGCTCCGACCGATCGCGGCCCAGAACCCTTTGATGACGCAGCAGGAACACCTTTCCGAAGCCCTGCCACGTCCCCACCGAGGGCGCGTCCACGTCACAGGGGAACCGCCCGCGCCAGCCCGGCGGCAGCGGCAGAGCGCAGGCCTCCAGCCGCTCCAGCATCCAGACCAGCGGGATATTCGCCAGCGGCCGCGCCGCCTGGAACGTTCCCAGCATACCGCCCACGTCGCCGTGGGTGCCGCGAAACCAGACCTGCTCCATCACGCCCGGCCAGTCCGGCGGCGTTTCCCACAGCACAGGAGCAAAGGCATCGCGCGTCTCGTCTATGGCAAGTGCTTGAAACCCATGGCGGATCGAACGTCCCAACTGGTGATTGTGGAACCCGTGCCGCGACTCCGCCAGCCGCCAGACCAGCGGCACCCGCCAGCCCAGCGCCTTCACCGTGTCCCAGACACCGATCATCTCGATCAGCGTCACGTCGTGGCAGTGCTGGCGGGCAAAGACCTCGGCGCTTGCGCCATCGGGGTCGTATTCATACAGCCGATAGACCTGCCGGATGTTGCGCTCGGTGGCATGTTCGGGCCGCAGCAACCCGACCCGGTCTATCACCCCCGCCAGCGAACGCACCGCATAGGCCCCGCGCGAAAACCCCATCAGGAATATCCGGTCGCCTATCCGGTAGCGCGACGCGAGATAGCCATAGGCGCGCCGGATCTGCCGGTTGATCCCACGGCCAAGGATCACGTCCCCGGTGCTGCCCCAGTCGGTCCACTGGATGCCCGCCTCGTAGTACAGCGACACATCGCGCCGTTCTTTCAACAGCTTGTAGGTCAGGCCCGCGTTGCTTTCGAACCCTTCGTCCAGCGAAGAGGCCGTGCCGTCGAGGATGATGACATGGTCGCGGGGACCCCGCCGCGGCTCATAGGTGGAATGCCCGGCGGAGGGACCCCGCCGGAACCATCCCAGTACTGTCTCACTCAGCCGCGATACGTCCATCCTGCAACATCGCCCAGACTCGTGCAGGCGTGAAGGGCATGTCCGCCTGCCTGATTCCCCTGTCCCACAGCGCGTCCTGCACCGCGTTGGACACTGCCGCCAGCGCCCCCACGGTCCCGGCCTCGCCGCAGCCCTTCATGCCCATCGGGTTCGCCGTCGAAGGCACCGCCTCCGTCGAGAAGGCGATCATCGGCATATCGTCGGCGCGCGGCATGGCATAGTCCATGAAGGTCGCCGTCAGAAGCTGCCCCTGATCGTCGTAGCCCACCCGTTCGATCAGCGCCTGCCCAAGGCCCTGCGCCACGCCCCCATGCACCTGCCCCTCGGCCAGCATGGGGTTGATGAGATTGCCGAAATCGTCGACCACCGTGTAGCGGTCGCAGGTGGTCTTGCCGGTTTCCGGGTCCACCTCGACCTCGGCGATGTGGCAGCCGTTGGGGAAGGACCGCCCCGGCAGCGTCGCCGTGGTCTGCCAGCTCAGCAGATCCTCGCGGCCCGCTTCCCGCGCCATCTGCGCGGCCTCAAGCATGGTGGGATGCAGGTTCGACCCTTCCGCGCGGAACTGCTCGTCATCAAAGGACACATCCGCCGCATCGACGCCCATCTCACCGGCAAGGAACTCCGAGAACCCCGCGACCATCTGGCTGACCGCCTGCAACGTCGCGTTGGTCTGCACCGTGACAGAGCGCGACCCGCCCGTGCCCCCGCCCGAGGCGATCAGGTCCGAATCCCCCTGGATCACCTGGATCTTGTCGGCGGGAATGCCGGTCTGGTCGGACAGGAACTGGCGGAACACCGTCTCGTGCCCCTGCCCGTTGGACTGGGTCCCCACGTAGATCAGCGCGCCGTCGTCCACGAATTCCACTTTTACATCCTCGTTCGGGGCTCCGAGGATAGACTCGATGTAATAACAAATCCCCAAGCCGCGCATTTTACCGGCTTTTTCGCTCTCGCTCCGTCGCGCGGCAAAGCCCGCAACATCTGCGGCGAGCTCTGCCTTGCCCATCACGCGAGAGAACTCGCCCACGTCGTAAGTCTCTGGCGCGACGGTCTTATAGGGGAACTGCTCCGGCTTGATGAAATTGATCCGCCGCAGCTCCATCGGGTCCACACCCAGTTCGCGCGCCGCGCGGTCCATCACCCGTTCCAGCACGTAGATCGCTTCGGGGCGACCGGCCCCCCGGTAAGCATCGACCTGCGTCGTGTTGGTATAGAACCCCTCGCCGCGCTGGTAGACCGTCTGGATATCATAGACCCCGGTCAGCACGCGGCTGAACAGGAACGACTGGATCATCTGTCCGAACTGCGAGTTATACGCGCCAAGGTTCGATTTCGTATGCGTGCGATAGGCCAGGATCCGGTTGTTTTCGTCAAAGGCCAACTCGGCCAGCGTCGTCAGGTCACGCCCCGCGTTGTCCGACAGCATCGCCTCGGTCCGGTCGGACATCCAGTGCACCGGACGCCCCGTCTGCTGCGCGGCATAGGGCAGAACGAAATACTCGGGGTAAGCCATCCCCTTCATGCCAAAGCCGCCGCCAACGTCCGGATTGGTGCAGCGCACACGGTCGGCGTCCACGCCATAGCAGCGCGCCAGCTCGCCCTTCATGCCCCAGACGCCCTGCCCGCCAAAGGCAAGGTGCATCCGGTCCCCGTCCCACTCGGCAAAGGCGCCGCGCGGCTCCATCGAGTTCACGATGATACGGTTGTCGCCGACCTCCAGACGAACCGTCCGCGCCGCGCGTTTGAACGCCGCCTCGGTCGCCTCCTCATCGCCGATGGCATAGTCATAGCCCCGGTTGTCGGGGGCGACGTCATGAATCGTCTCGCCACCGGCGTCGAAATCCAGCTTCACCGGCAGCTCGTCGTAGTCGATCTCGATCAGCTCGGCGGCATCCTTTGCCTGTAGCAGCGTATCGGCGACGACAACTGCCACGGCCTCGCCAACGAAACGCAGACGGTCCTCGGCCAGCACGGGGCGCTTTGGTGCGGCGCCCTTGGTGCCGTCGCGGTTCGGGGCGCAGGTAAAGGTCATCTGCGCATCGAGGCCCGCCGCCTCCAGATCCGCTTGGGTGATGACCATATGCACGCCGGGCGCATCCTTGGCCGCCGTGACGTCGATCCCCTTCAGCACGGCGTGCGCCACGGGCGACCGCAGCACATAGGCCCTCAGCGCCCCCTCCGGCGCGATGTCATCCACGTAGCGTCCCTGCCCCGTCAGGAACCGATTGTCCTCGATCCGTTTGACCGGCTGGCTCTTGCCGAACTTGTCCATGGTGACCTCCCTCGCGCGTTCTCCGTTGCTCGCGACTTTAGTCCCATGAGGCGGCGTGTCCAGTGCCCGCCGTCAGCGCATAAGGGTCACGATCCGCCGCGCGCCGTAGCCGTTGAACCGGGTCGAAAGCGCCGTGGAATAGGCCCCGCAGGCGTGAAATAGGACGTGGTCGCCCTCCTGCAGATCACCGGGAAGCCCAACCCGATCCGACAGACGGTCAAGGCTGTCACAGGTCGGGCCAAAGACCTCGCGGTCCTCCAACGCGCCCCGGCGCTCCGTCCCATCCGGGGCAAAGACCGTCAGCCGCTGCGACGGTTGCAGGTCGCGCCATTCGCTGAGGCCGCCGTAGATGCCATCGTTCAGAAAGACCGCCCCGCCCGACACGGCCTTGACCCGCAAGGCCAGCTCAAAGGCCTCGGCCACCATGGCCCGCCCCGGTTCGCAGACCAAGGCCGGGCGCAACGTGCCGAAAGCCTGCCCCACACGCGCCTTTATGGCGTCGAAAATCTCCTGCAGGTCCGGATCCGGATCCTCGCGGTGCGCCGGGAAACCGCCGCCGACGTTCAACCGATGCAGCGTGACACCAGCTTCGCGCGCCACCTCTGCCGAGGCGTCGATGTAGGCTTCCCAGGCGCGCGCCGACCGGCACTGCGTTCCGGGATGAAAGGTGATCGAAGGCACGCCGCCCCGATCCACCACTTGCCGCAGCAGCGCCGCCGCCTGCGCCGGGGCCGCGCCGAATTTCGATCCGAAATCATAGACCGCCCCAGCCACTGGCAGCTTCAACCGCACCGCGATTTCCGCACCGGTGATGTCGCCCAGCTTGTCCAACTCGCTGGCGCGATCCACCGACCAAGAGGTCACGCCATGTCGCTTGCCCGCAGCGATCTCGGCCATCGAGCGCACGGGATTGTGATAGTGCAACCGTGCCTCTGGCGCGACGCCGCGCACCAGCTCCATCTCCTGCGGCGAGGCCACGTCGAAGGCCGCCATCCCCGGACGATCCGCGCCACCACGCGCCAGCGCCTCGATCACCATGGGATCGGGGTTGGCCTTGACCGCGTAGGTCACTTCGCCCGGAAACCCCAGCGCGAACCGCCGCGCCTGCCGCTCCAGCCGCACGGGGTCGTAAAAAAACACAGGCTCGTCTGGCTGCTCGCGCGCCAGCCACTTCGCCGGATCGGTCCGAAACGCTTCTCTCAACATGGGGTGCCTCCTGCTCGCTGTCCCCATGTTGTACGCAGCGCACGTCGAAACCTATCGGCAAAGCCTGCGATCCGTGGCATAAGGCGCAGCAGAACGACGAGACGACCATGCAACTTGACGAAACCGACCACGCGCTGATCGCGGCCCTGTCCGAGAACGCCCGCCTGCCGGTCGCCGACCTCGCCCGCCGCTGCGGTCTGGCGCGCACCACGGTGCAGGCCCGGCTGGATCGGCTGGAGCAGCGCGGCGCGATCGCGGGCTACACCGTCCGGCGCGGCGCGGCGCTGAAACCCGCCCTGCGCGCCACGGTGCTGATCTCGGTCGCGCCGAACGAGACGCCCGCCGTCCTGTCCCGCCTGAAATCCATGCCGCAGGTCGAGGCCGTGCACACCACGTCCGGCCGCTTCGACCTGCTGGTCACCCTGACCGCCGACTCGACCGAAGCGCTGGACACCACCCTCGACCGTATCGGCGAAGCCAAGGGCGTGCGCAGTTCCGAAAGCCTCATCCACCTCAGTACAAAGATCGACCGCTCGGGCTGAGATCAGCCCCTTAACCCGGCCCGGCTTCTTTGGTTTCCCAAATACCTCGGGGGAGACTGCCGCCAGGCAGACGGGGGCAGCGCCCCCTCGCGCGCGCAGCGCGCGCCGGTCGCCTTGACGCAGCCAAGGCGAAACCCCACTGCATCCGCCTCACTCGGCGGCGTCATCCTCGATGGCATAGGTCTTGAACAAACCCGCCTGCGTCATGAAGAAGACAAAGATCCCCGCCGTCAGCCCGAAGGTCTTGAAATACACCCAGGTGTCCGTGGACATGGTCCGCCAGATCACCTCGTTCAGCACGGCCAGTCCAAAGAAGAACCACATGATCCGGCGCGTCAGGATCATCCAGCCTTCCTGTTTCAGGGGCATCAGCCCCTCCATCACCGACTGCAACCAGCTTTCGCCGCGCATCAGGCCGATGGCCAGCGCACCACCGAACAGCAGGTAGATCAACGTCGGCTTCATCTTGAAGAACCGGTCGTCATTCAGCCAGACCGTCAGACCGCCGAACACCACCACCAGCACCGCCGTCACCACCTGCATCCGGCTCAGGTGGCCCGTAAGCTTCCACAAGGCCGCCATCGACGCCAGCAGCACCGGCACAAAGCCCGCCGTGACCAGGATGAAGCCCTTGTACTCGGTCCCGCCGATGTCAAAGACCCGGTCCTTCAGCATCAGGTAGGCGGCAAAGAACCCCAAGATCGGGCCGAACTCCAGCGCGCTTTTCAGCATCGGGTTCACTGCCCGCTTGTCTTCTGTCGTCTCCACGCCGCTCTCCTTCTTGGCCTGCCTCCCAGATAGGCGCTTCAGCCGCCCAACTCAACGATGACCGCACCGGCGGCGATCAGCGCCATCAAGGCGATGCGCCGTGGCCCCACGGTTTCCTTCAACACCAGCCAGCCGATCAGCGCAGCAAAGACCGTCGAGGTCTCGCGCAGCACCGCCGCCTCGCCCACCTTGTCCAGCCGCGTCGCCATCATGATCGAGCCAAAGCTGAGAAAAGCCACAACTGCCCCGGTGACGCCGCGCGCCATCAATGGCCCCAGCGCAGGCGCCTCCGCCATATTGCGCCAACGCACTGCCGCGATCACTGGCATCAACAGCCCGTCGATCATGAAAAACCACGCGAGGAAGGTGAAGGGGTTTGCCGTCGCCCGGATGCCATAGGCGTCGTATGTCGTATAAAGCGCCACGAAGAGGCCCGTCGCCACCGCAAAGCCCAAGGCGGCAGGCAACGTGTCGCGCGCCACCTCCAGGAACAGGTAGTTGTAAACCGCGAGGCCAAAGATCCCAGCCAGCAGCACCGCCACACCCAGCCATTGCACGGCGTTGAAATGCTCTCCGAACACCAGCGCCGCGCCAATCACCGCGAACAAGGGCCCCGTCCCGCGCACCACCGGGTAGACCACCGTGTAGGCTCCGCGCGTGTATGCATAGGCCTGCAAGATTTTGTAAACGCAGTGGATGACAAAGGCCCCGGCAAAGATGGCCCACATGTGCGGCTCTGGCCATGGCACCACGAACAATGCAAAGGGCGCGGCCATCAGACCATAGCTGCCATCAATTGCCCCGCGCGACAGCCAAGGGTCATGCCGCCCCTTTTGCAGCGCACCGAAGACCGCGTGCAGGATCGCCGCCGACACCGCCAACCACAGCGCAAGCTGGTGCCCGGCCTCCGTGCCTTCGAGGGAAATCAGCCAGTCGCTCATGTCACGTTTCCATGCCGCATTCCCCGCCCCATGCACCGGGACGCCGAGGCACGCAAGGCAACACCGATGTTACGCAAACGCGTTCAGGTCTCGAGGCCCGTCAGCGCCGCGGCGAATTCCTCGGGGTCGAAGGGGGCCAGATCGTCGATCTGCTCGCCCACGCCTATGGCGTGGATCGGCAGGCCGAACTTGTCCGCCAAGGCAACCAGCACGCCGCCCTTGGCCGTGCCGTCGAGCTTCGTCATCACCAGACCGGACACATCGGCCAGCGCGCGGAAGGCCTCGACCTGCGTCAGGGCGTTCTGACCCGTGGTGGCGTCCAGCACCAGCAGCGTATTGTGCGGCGCGTCGGGATCTTTCTTGCGGATCACGCGCACGATCTTGGCCAATTCTTCCATCAGGTCCTGGCGGTTCTGCAAACGGCCTGCCGTGTCGATCATCAGCAGGTCCGCGCCCTCGGCCTGCGCGCGGGTCATGGCGTCGAACGCCAGCGAGGCCGGGTCGCTGCCCTCGGGCGCGGTCAGCACCGGCACGCCCGCGCGCTGGCCCCAGACCTGCAACTGCTCCACCGCTGCGGCGCGAAAGGTATCGCCCGCCGCGATCACCACCGACTTGCCCGCTGCCTTGAACTGGCTCGCCAGCTTGCCGATGGTCGTGGTCTTGCCCGACCCGTTCACGCCGACCACCAGCACCACCTGCGGCTTTTGCGGATAGATCGGCAAGGGGCGCGCCACCGGCTCCATTACGCGGGCGATTTCCTCGGCCAGCAACTCCTTGATCTCGCGGGCGGACACGCGCCGCCCCATGCGTCCCTCTGCGATGTTCGAGGTCACGCGCAGCGCCGTGTCGACGCCCATATCAGAGGCGATCAACAGCTCTTCAAGGCTTTCGAGCATCTCGTCGTCCAGCACCCGGCGCGGCTCGTCCGCCTTGCCGCCACCGATCAGACGCCCCAGTAGGCCGGGGCGCGTGGTGCCCTGCGGCTCGGTCTCCTCCGGCAGAGGCATGGGGTTCATGGCGGCAATGGGGGCCTGCGGTGCGGGAACCTCGTCCGCTTCCGGCGCGTCGACACCATCTTCGACGATGGCCTCCAGCCCCTCGTCCAGTTTCGAGGAGGACTTGAACAGCTTGTTCTTCAGCTTTCCGAAAAAGGACATGCACCGCGCCTTCTGCCTTGGGTCCCTTTCACCTAATACGCCGCGCCACTTAATGAAAGTGTGAGTTGACCCCGCGCAGCCCAGCCCTCTTATTGACCCCATGTGGGTGCGGTGGCTGTTCCTGTTGATCCTGTGTCTGCCCGTCCGGCTGTCCGCCGAGCCGGGTACACTGTGTTCGACCGGCACCCACGGCCATGTGCAATGCATCCGGCCCTCCTTTTTCGTCTACGACACCTGCCAGGCGATCGAGGCCTTTGCGGTCAGGAACGACCTCGATCCGGGGTTCTTTGCGCGGTTGATCTGGCAGGAAAGCCGGTTCGACCCGCACGCGCTCAGCCATGCAAAGGCCATGGGGATCGCGCAGTTCATCGCCTCGACGGCAAAGCTGCGCGGGTTGAAAGACCCCTACAACCCCGCAGAAGCATTGGAATTTTCCGCCGAATACCTCGGGGAAATGACCCGACGTTATGGCAATCATGGCTTGGCCGCCGTGGGCTATAACGGCGGCGAACGTCGCGCCGAAGGGCTGATTGCCGGAACAGGGGGCCTTGCGCGCGAGACCGTCGACTACGTGCGCATCATCACGGGCCTGAATGCCGAAACTTGGCGAGATACGCCGCCAGAGAGCCACGACTACCGATTGTCCAAGGACCTGCCGTTCCAGCAAGCCTGTTACGAACTGGCGCGGAACCGGCGGCTGACCCCTTACCCGGACCCCGAGCCGCCAAAACCGGTGATGCCGAAATGGGGTGTTCAGGTCGCCTTTGGCATCTCGAAACAGGCTGCGCTAAGCAAGTACAGTGCTGCAACACGCAGCTGCAAAGGCCTGATCGGAAAGGAGGAACCTTTCCTCATCTGGTCGAAAAGCCGTGCAAGTCCCAAGGGCGGATACTACATGGCGCGTCTTGGCCGCGACAGCCGCAATGCCGCGTGGAGCCTCTGTTCTCGCCTCAAACAGCGCGGTTGCATCTGCGCCGTCTACCGCAACGATTGATGTTTGACGTTGTATAACCGCATTACGCACCGAAGGAGCATGTCGGAGATTTCACTTTCCCGACATGCCCACAGCCTTTACCTCAAGGCGTCAGACCTCATCCGGGAAATGCCTCATCGTCAGACGGATCGGGTTCGGTGCCGCCTGTCCCAGACCACAGATCGACGCGTCGCCCATGGCCTGACACAGCTCTTCCAGCAGCCCCGTGTCCCACTTCGGCGCGCTCATCAGCTTGACCGCCTTTTCACAGCCGACACGGCAGGGCGTGCACTGACCGCAGGATTCATCCTCGAAGAACCGCAACATGTTCAGCGCCGCGTCCCGGGCGCTGTCCTGATCCGACAGGACCACCACGGCAGCGGACCCGATGAAGGTGCCATGCGGCTGCAAGGTATCGAAATCCAACGGAATATCGTCCATCGACGCAGGCAGCAGGCCAGACGACGGGCCGCCCGGCTGGTAGGCCTTGAAGGTGTGACCGTCGGCCATGCCCCCAGCCGCCGCGATGACGTCCAGAATGGTGGATCCGGCGGCCAGCAGGTGAACGCCGGGCTGCTTGACCCGACCGGAAACCGAGTAGGAGCGCAGTCCCTTGCGGCCGTTCTTTTCGACCTTGGACAGGATCTGCGGACCTTCGCGGCAGACCTTCGACACCCAGTACAGCGTCTCGACGTTGTGCACCAAGGTCGGGCGATTGAAGATGCCGACCTGGGCGACATAGGGCGGGCGGTGGCGCGGGATGCCGCGCTTGCCTTCGATAGATTCGATCATCGCGGATTCTTCGCCGCAGATGTAGGCACCCGCGCCACGGCGCAGATCGATGTACCCCGGTTCGACGATCCCCGCATCTTCCAGCGCCTTGATCTCGCGCTTCAGGATTTCGTGGATCGCGGGGTATTCGTCGCGCATGTAGATAAAGGCGCGCTCGGCCTCGACCGCCCAAGCGGCGATCAGCATTCCCTCAAGGAAAACATGCGGTTCGCCCTCAATGTACACGCGATCCTTGAAGGTTCCGGGTTCGCCTTCGTCCCCGTTCACTGCCAGGTAACGCGGCCCGGGGTTGGCCCGGACAAAGCCCCACTTGCGCCCCGAAGGGAAGCCCGCACCACCAAGACCACGAAGACCGGAGGCTAGGATGCGCTCCTGCACCTCTTCCCAGTTGCCGTTCTCGCGCAGCGATTTCAGTTCCGCATAGCCGCCCTCTTCGAGGTAGGCCTCGAGAGCCTCGTAGGGCTCGACATGGGCGTGGGTTTCGCCCGCTGCGATGGCGGCCTCGACCTTTTCGACCGTGGCGTGACCAATGTGGTTGTGGCCCAGTTCCAGCACCGGCGCGCTGTCACAGCGTCCCATGCAGGGCGCGCGCAGGACGCGGACCTCTTCCGGGTTCATGCCGGACTCCAGCGCCGCGCGCAACTGCTCGGCCCCGGCCATCTCGCAGGACAGCGAGTCACAAACACGGATCGTCAGGGCGGGCGGCGGGGCCTCGCCTTCCTTCACCACGTCGAAATGCGCGTAGAAGGTCGCGACTTCGTAGACTTCGGCCATGGACAGGCGCATCTCGTCGGCCAAGGCGCGCAGATGCGCCGCCGACAGATGGCCGTATTCATCCTGGATCAGATGCAGGAACTCGATCAGCAGGTCCCGCCGCCGCTCGGTGTCGCCCAGAAGCGTGCGCACCTCGGCCAGCGCCTGATCGTCGACCTGCCGGCCCTTCGGCGTGTTACGCCCCTTGCCGCGTGCGTTCTTCCAGACGCCCTTGCGCTCGTCGAGTGCCATGGTCGTACCTCCCTGATCCGTTCCCGCGCAACATATCCGCGCCCACGCGACCTGCGCAGATGAAAAACGACGCCTTGAAGCGGTGAACCGCCTACAAATGCCCCGGCTTTTGCCCGATGGGTGACGGAAAGTTCCGATAAGCGTAAGACATCCAATGGTATCGGGGTGGTGGGACATGGCACGATTCACGCTGGCAACGCTTGGCATGGTGGCGCTTCTGGCGCTGGCCATCGGTGTGGGTGCGCCCTTTCCGTCCTTGGCGCTGCTCTACATCACCGTCTTCACCTTTTTCATGGACAAGATCACCGCGCTGGCCGCGCCAGATCATCCGGGGGCGGAGTTTCCCGCCGGGAATACGCTGTCCGCGGCTCTGGGTCTGCTGCATTTCCCGCTGCTCTATGGCGGCGTCTGGATGCTGGCAGAAACCTCGCAGCCGCTGCTTGACAAGGTGTTCGTGTTCTTCGCCCTGTCACTGTACCTCGGGCAGGTCAGCAATTCCAACGCCCACGAGCTGATCCACCGCGCGCCGCGCGCGCTGCGCCGCCTCGGCATTGCGGTCTATTCCTCCGTGCTGTTCGGGTTCCACGCCTCGGCACATACGCGGGTTCACCACGTCCATGCCGCGACGCCACAGGACCCGAATTCCGCAGCCTTTGGAGAGGGTTACTATCGTTTCGCCCTGCGTGCCTGGCGCGGGGCGCTGCGCGAAGGCCACCGGGCAGAGCGGCGTCTGCGTCCCACGGGGCCGACGCCCTACACCGCCTATGGGCTGGGTGCGCTGGCCTCGCTCGCACTGTCCTTTGCGATTGGCGGACCAAAGGGCGTGCTGGCCCTGATCGGTCTGTCCCTCTACGCGCAGGCGCAACTGCTGCTGTCGGACTACGTCCAGCATTACGGGCTGCGCCGCCGCGAAATCGCGCCGGGCAAATACGAACCTGTCGGTCCCCGGCACAGCTGGAACGCCCCGCATGGGTTTTCCTCGGCGCTGATGCTCAACGCGCCGCGTCATTCCGACCACCACGCCCACCCGACGCGGCCTTACCCGGGGCTGGACCTCGATCGCGCGCAAATGCCGATCCTGCCGCATTCCCTGCCGGTGATGGCCGTGATCGCCCTTGTCCCGCCGCTTTGGCGGCGCGTGATGGATCACCGGGTCAGGGATTGGCAAAGCACCGCCGACTCGCCGTCCGCCGCTTAACCATTCGTTAAACCGTCTCTTTGCGATCTTGCCGGATTCTGGCAGAATTGTGGCATGAGACACCTGCTTGCATCCGCCCTCCTCGCCGCTTCCTCTCTGCCCGCGTTGGCGGCAGAGCCGCTTTCGGCGCAGGCCTTCGAATCCTATGTCGACGGCAAGACGCTGTATTTCGGCATGGCCGGACAGTCCTACGGGGTCGAAGAATACCTCCCCGACCGCCGCGTCCGCTGGTCCTTCCTCGATGGGAAGTGCAAGGAAGGTTACTGGTACGAGGCCGACGCGGGCCAGATCTGTTTCGTCTACGAGGACGCGCCGGAAGACCCGCAATGCTGGAGCTTCTTCAATGAGGGGTCGAAGCTGCGCGCGGTGTTCGAAAACGATCCGACCGCCACGGTCCTCTACGAAGCGCGCCAGAACGACGAGCCGATGATGTGTTACGGGCCGGACGTGGGGGTCTGACGCGCGTCAGCCCTTGGCCAGTTCCAGCGCGGGCCGCGTGACGCCATCCTTGCGCAGCGCCGTCATGCCCTCGCGGATGTAGTCGCACAACACGCCGGTGATCGCGGTCTTGCCGTTGCCTGCGTACAAATTGATGAACTGCGTGCCCAGTTCGGGCAGCGCGTCGTCCTCAATGTATTCGACAAAGGCCGGGGCGTGCCCCTGAAGCCGCGCCGTCACGGCAAGGTCCGCGCTGATCGTCGCGTCCACGGTCATGTCGTTGTCGGAATCCACCGCCAGTTCCCAGTTCAGGTTCGCCCGGTCCAGCGCGCCCAGGGCGTGCTCCCGGAACCCGCAGGCGCGCGCAAAGGCCACCCGCAGCGGCCGCCCCTTGCGTGCGTGCCCGCCCGGCGCGCCGATCCAGCGCATCGGCACCTCCAGCAGCATCTCGCCGCCGGTGTCGATCCCCGGTTCCGTCGTCAGGATCACATCCACCTCGCCCTTGGCGAACTGCGCCTTCAAGGCGCGCGTGAAGGAACTCAGCAGTTGCACTTTCACGCGGGGATGCGTGCGGCCCATGCGTTGCAAGACCTGCGGAATCACCGGGTAAACGATGTCATGCGGCACGCCGAGGACGATCTCGCCCTCCCATTCGTTCGCCGTCAGCCGCGAATAGATCTCGTCGTTCAGCTCCACCATCTTCTGCGCGTAGCCCAGCAGCTGTGCCCCGGCGGGCGTCAGCGCCACGCCGCGCCCGGACCGGTCGAGCAACTGTAGCCCAAGCATTTCTTCCAACCGTTTCAACTGCATGGAGACAGCGGATTGCGTCAGGTTGAGAAATCCGGCGGCGCGCGTGACCCCGCCGGCCTCTGCCACCGCAACGAATGACCGCAATACCGTGATGTCCAGATTTCGCATTCATCAAGCCTTGTGATGGAAGGTTTCAACAACATTCGTTTTCAAAATACATCCACAGCGGGCATATATCAATCACTCAAATCGAAATCGCCACCTCACCACAAACTGTGATGGGTAAGGCGGCAGGTTCTGCGCACATGCCCGGTCAGACGCCGGAGCATTAACGGCACCTGCTTGCCCGCCCTCGGACGCAAAAGGATACAACCCATGCAACGCACCCTCTCCCTCCCCCGCGCGCCCCGCCTGCCCGCCCTGCGCCCCTTCGCCCGCCTGCGTGCATGGCAGGCCATCGCCCGGCAGCGCCGCACCCTGCGCCATTTGGATGACGCCGCCCTCGCAGACATCGGCCTCAGCCGCACCGCCGCACAAGCCGAGGCCGACCGCCCCTTCTGGGATGCCCCCGGCCATTGGTACGAGTAATCTGCATCTTTCGCCGGAAACCGGGTCGAAAGCCTTGAAAACGCGGGCCAGCTTGCCGATATTTCCGCTAGGGTCCGCGTTCGCGCGCGGGGTCCGTGCTATGAAGCGCGGAGTTCAACAGGGTTCCATTCGGAGGCATTCAATGGCTGAATATGAAACAGTCGGGGCCCGGGGCATTTCCGGCTCCCGCGCTGCGCAGATTGACGAGGGGCTGCGGTCCCACATGAACAAGGTGTACGGGCTGATGTCCGGCGCACTGCTGATGACCTTTGCGCTGGCCTACCTGGTCTCGCAATCCCCGGCGCTTCAGCAGGTTCTCCTTGTGTCGCCGGTCGTCTGGATCGTGATCTTTGGCCCGCTGGCCTTTGTGCTGGTGGCGAACTTTGCCCTGCACAAGCTGTCCGTGGGCGCGCTGAACGGCCTGTTCTGGGCCTATGCCGCGCTGACCGGCGTGTCGCTGTCGACCATCTTCATCATGTTCAACATGATGGACGTCATCACCGGCCTGTTGCTGACCTCGGTCGGCTTCCTCGGCCTGACCATGACCGGCTACCTGACGAAGCGTAACCTTGGCCCGATCGGCCAGGTTGCGGGCATGATGACCTGGGGCCTGGTGGCCTGGGGTATCTTCGGCATGTTCTTCGGCATGGGGTCGGGCGGCTTCCAGATCTACAACATCGCCATCCTGGCCGTGTTCGCGATCCTGACCGCCACCTCGACGCAGGAGATCAAGAACACCTACCTCGAAGCCCGCATGCACGGCGGCGCAGAGGCGCAGCAGTTCCTCGACAAGGCCGCCATCATTGGCGCGCTGCAGCTGTACATCTCGTTCATCGCGATGTTCCGCTCGATCATGTACCTGTTCATGGGCAACGACGACTGATTGTTCCCACATCTGACAGACAAAGGGCCGGTCCAAGTGACCGGCCCTTTTCTTTTGCCCCGCCGCCAGGGATTTGCGCTACCCTCTGCACGAGAGGGAGGACAACCATGCCACGTATCACCGAAGACAAGGTTACGCGCGAAAACGGCACCTCGGAGGCCCTGGGTCAATGGGAGACGCTTTTGTTCTCGGACAGCGGCGGGCTAACGCAATTCGGCGCCTTCGTCGAAATCCTCGCTCCGGGCGCCAGCAGTTCACATGCCCACTGGCACGAAGAGGAGGACGAAATGGTCTACATGCTCGACGGTGAGGTGGTACTGATCGAGGGCAGCGACGAAAGCCCGCTTCTGCCCGGTATGGCCGCGACATTCGCCGCCGGAGCTGCGCGGGAGCATCGGCTCGAGAACCGCAGCGACGCGCCTGCCCGCTACCTTGTCATCGGAACGCGCAAGCCGCGCGACCGCGTGCACTATCCCCGGAACAACGACCGTGTGCTGCATGTGGACCGAACGTCCGCCGAGCGCCGCTGGACCCATGGAGACGGTCGCCCCGCAGACCCCATTCCCAAATGAAAAAGCCGCGCAGTTGCCCGCGCGGCCCGTCACTCGGCACACATAAAGAAGTCAGTTCATCGCCAGCGTTTCCGGCGAGGTGCCGGTGGTCGCCACGCTCACCACGTCGCCTTCGCGGGCAAAGGTAAACATCTGGCCCACGTGCCCCGGCAGACCAAAGGTCACCGAGTCGCCGTCCACCAGCGCCATCTGCAGCTTGCCGCCCGCCGCGTCATCCTTTGCGGCGTAGTAGGCCACCAGTTCGACGGCTTCGCCCGCGCCCTTGGTCCAGTAGACGGACATGTCGACGGTGGCGTGGTGCACGGTTGCACCTTCCATCTGCTTCAGGGTCACGGTCTCGGCCTGAGCGGCCATCGGCAAGGCAAGAGTGGCCAGCACGGCAAGGGTACGGATGGTCATGGGGATCTCCACGGATCTGATCGCAGCAGTCTTTCCGACCGCCAGTGAATCTTCTGCATCGCAGCATGACAGAAACGTAAGACCGGGACCACGCACAACAGCGCATAGCCGTTATGACGTGAAATCAATCACTTATCAGCATACCATCGTAGACAAAACCCGGCAAGCGGTTTCTGCACCTGCACAAAATCGCTGTACCACCGCCAAACGCGACAAGGCCGCGCAGTTTCCCGCGCGGCCTTGTTCAAATCCTGTGAGGTCCCGTCAGGGACGCAAGATCACTTGATCTTGCCTTCCTTGTACTCGACGTGCTTGCGCGCAACCGGGTCGTACTTACGCACGGTCATCTTCTCGGTCATGGTGCGTGCGTTCTTCTTGGTCACGTAGAAGTGGCCGGTGCCTGCGCTCGAGTTCAGGCGGATCTTGATGGTGGTCGGCTTCGCCATGGTAGGTCTCCCGGGGTTGTCCCTTGCAACGCCGGGGGAGCGCCCCGCGCGTGAAAATCGTATGGAGCCTGCCTTTTACTCGGGCCTGCGCCCGAGTCAACAGGCTGCCCTGCGTATAAAGCAGGTTTTTGATGCGCGGAGGGCCTGTAAGCCGGATTCTGTTCCCCGGGGTCTCCCCCGGTTCGACGACCATTCCTCTGGGCCACGCGTTGCCACGTGGCTCTAGCTGCCAACCCGAACCCCTCGGGCCAAAGCCGCCCTGTCCCGATATGACCAGCCGGGCGAACCCGGGGAGGCATCAGGCGGACGCGGGGTCCCTATTAGGCATTGCTCCCGGTGGGGCTTGCCATGCGGGCGATGTTGCCATCCCCCCGGTGGGCTCTTACCCCACCGTTTCACCCTTACCCTCGGGCGAACCCGGGGGCGGTATCATTTCTGTGGCGCTTTCCGTCAGGTTGCCCTGCCCGGGCGTTACCCGGCACCGGTGCTTCGGTGAGTCCGGACTTTCCTCTCGGGTTACCCCAAGCGGCCGTCCGGCCCTCCGCGCGCGCCCCACATAGAAAGCCGCGTGCCACAAAGCAAGCCCTCGTTCAGCCGATGGTGCCCAGTGAACGGACTGCAGCGACGAATATCACCCGTAGGGCGCAAAACCCGCCCCTGCCTTCATCTTGATGCAAATACCTCGGAGGGGTCCGGGGCGGCAGCGCCTCCCCGGCGGGGGGGGGGGGGGGGGCGCCCCCCCCCCCCCGCCAACAACACCCGCCAAAAGCAGCGGGGCCCCCC